>JAOASC010000005.1 GCA_025210295.1 Flavobacteriales bacterium
ACTATTGACTTATCGGCTTTACAAGATGGCGTAAATGATGCGGATGCTAACCCTACTAACGAGATTCAGGACATCTCTTTAACTGGAACAAACTTATCTATTACGAGTGGTTCGACTATTGACTTATCGGCTTTACAAGATGGTGTAAATGATGCGGATGCTAGCCCAACGAATGAGATTCAAACACTTTCATTATCTGGAAGTAGCTTAAGTATTTCTGGTGGAAATGCTGTTACGTTACCTTCTGGAGGAGGAAGTAGCGTTTGGACTGAGGTGACTCCTAATGTTAGATACGCTATAACTCCTTTCCCTAATGATGCAATAATTAATTACGGAAATACAGATATCAGTGGGAATGATTTCTCAGTTGGTAATGGACTGTTTTGGGGTAGTAACTCAGGAGAAGACACAGGAATGTTTACTGATGGAGATCAATTAATATTAATGTCCCCAGGAGACAACCAATTAATTCAATTCTGGGAAGAAGACGCTCATCAATTGGTAGCACAAATCGCTCAATCAGGTGCATATTCTCAAATTTCTGATGAGACTTTAAAGCAAAACATTCAAAAAATTGATAATGCCCTTGAAAAAACAATGAAGTTATCTGGATATACCTATGAATTCAAGCAAAGTGATGAAGATGTAAAAAAAGGAACACCTATTGAATTGGGGATGGGTATTTTAGCCCAAGAGCTTAAAGCAGTTGCTCCTCGTTTAGTTACAAAGACACACCAAGGACATTATGTTGTAAACTACGATGGAATTGTTCCGATCTTAATTGAAGCTACAAAAGAGCAACAAGATTTAATTAGCAACCAACAGGCTGAAATTGATGCATTAAAAGCAGAATTAGAAGCAATTAAAGAATTATTAAAAAAGTAATTTTTTATCCAAAATGAACAAAGCCCTTTCTGATTTTGAAAGGGCTTTTTTTATACCTTAATTCCTATTATACAAATATCATCAACTTGTTCTAGCTCTCCTTTCCAACGATTAAAAGTATCGACAAAGACTTCCCTTTGCATACTCAAGGGTAGGTCTGCGATTTCCAAAACCATTTTTTTAAGCGGGCGTATTTTAAATTTTCCTCCCTTAGGACCGCCAAACAGATCTTGAAACCCATCTGTTAGGGTATATACAACATCTCCTTTATTAAGTTCAAACTCGCCTCCAACAAATGGGATATGATCATTATGGTGTTTACCAACGGGCATTTTTTCTGGGGTTATTTCAATTAATTCACCCTTTCTCACAATCCAAATAGGATTCTGAGCTGTTGCATAGTACAGTTTGGTTCTCTCTACATTAAAAATCATCAGTGCAGCATCCATTCCATCTTGTCCCCCGTCTGGACTTCCATCTTTTTTTAGATGATCAATAATTGTTTTACGTGTATCATTAAAAACCTCTGCAGGCTTTGTTATACCTTTTTCAATTGCTTGTTCTATAGAAAAAATATTGATAATACTCATAATCGCTCCTGGAACTCCATGTCCTGTACTATCAGCGTTTAAGACAGCAAAACAACCACATTTCAATTCCCTTGCCCAATAAAAATCTCCAGAAACAGCTTCTTTAGGTTGAAAATAGATAAAATAATCTTCCAAATTTTTATTTAAAACTTCCTCACTAGCTAAAAAACTCCTTTGGATGCGTTCTGCATAATTTATACTATCTGTAATTTCTTTATGTGCTCTTTCTACCTCTTCTTTTTGTGCTCTAATTTCTTCTGTTGCTGTCCCTATTTCATGTTCAAGTTCTGCTTTTCTTTTTTTCAATTTATTGGTCCTTAATTTTACAATACTAAAGACTAAAACTAACACAAACACAGTATATAGGACTCTTGCCCACCAAGTGTTCCACCAAGGAGGTCGTATCACAAAACGATAAGAGACACTCTGGCTCCACTGCTGACTTCCACCTATAGCTTTCACTTCGAAAGTATATTCTCCATACGATAGATTTCGATAGTCAACTTTTGTTTCTTTAGTAGGGATGCTCCAATTATGATCCATACCTTTTAATCGGTAACTATACTTTAGCTTATGTGAAGCATTCCAATCAACTCCAACGAAATATATCGTAATATGATTCTTATCGTATGGTAGTTTTAAATTAAAAGGGATTCTTTCTTGTTGAGAAAGACTATCAAATACAGCACCTTCCAAAACCCCACGATGAATATTATCGTAATTTACAAAATGTTCATCCACTTCGATTTGTTGTAAATAAAGCATTGGAGGTTCAATCACCAATTTATGTTCATTTAAATTTAACTTGACCAATCCTTTACCACTACCCCACCATGCTCTATTTTTACTATCTATACACACACTATTTGCGAAAAAATCGATTCCTTTTAAACCATCACTTTTGGCATATTGATGTATTTTAACTCGTTCTTCTTTTTCACTGGCTTCTTTAGGTAATGATATCAATTCATTTAACCCCCTCTCGGTACTAATCCAGATTCTTTTTTGATCATCTTCAGCTATAGACCAAACCACGTTATTGCTTAACCCTTCTTCTTTACTAAAGCATTGAAAATTGCTTCCATTGTATTTAATTGCACCACCATCGGTCCCAAACCATAAACTACCAGAATGATCTTGCATAATGCACCATACGGTATTATTACTTAACCCTTCTTTCTCCGTAAAATGTGTAAAACTTCGTCCATCATATTTGGTTACTCCTCCTCTATAAGACCCAAACCATATATTTCCATCTCTATCTTCCATAATAGACACTATACTATTACTCGATGCTCCTTCTTTCTCTGTAAAACATACTGCTTTCTCTCCATTATATTTTACGATTCCTCCTCCATGTGTTCCAAACCATAGATTTCCTTTCCGGTCTTGAATCATTGATAAAACACTATTCGCCCCTAATTCTTTTTGAGGAATAAGATGAATAAAATTGGTACCATTATATTTCGTTACCCCTCCATCATGTGTTCCAAACCATAAAACCCCTTTTTCGTCTTCAATTATTGAAGAAATCACATTGCTACTTATCCCATCTTTTTTTGTAAAGTAGCTAACACATTCGCCATCATATTTCATCACTCCTCCCCCATCTGTACCCAACCATAAATTTCCAGATTTATCCTCCATTATCGCAGAGACTTTATTGCTACTTAAACCCTCTTTTTGGGTCAACCCAATAAAACTACTTTCTTTATACCTCACTACTCCTCCTCCATAGGTTCCAATCCATAAATTGCCGCTTTTATCTTCCATAATCGAAGTTACAGCATTACTGCTTAGGCCATCTTTTTCTGTGTAACAAGTAAATTGAGAGCCGTCATACTTTACAACTCCCCCTCCATCTGTCCCAATCCAGATGTTCCCCGATTTATCCTCTAACATCGTCAAAACTCTACTCACTACTCCACTATTTTCTAGAAAAAAGGTAAAATGCTCCCCATCATATTTCACAACACCATCATACGTACCAAACCATAGATTTCCTTGTTGATCTTCTATCATTGATAAAACCTTATCATTATAAGATCCTCCTTTTGGACTGAAATGAACGAAAGCTTTTCCATCAAACTTTACAATTCCTCCTCCATACACTCCCAGCCATATTTTTCCATCTCGACTTTCTTCTATTGCTGAAATTTTATTCCCCGTCAACCCCTCATTTTCAGTAAAACAAGTAAAACTATTGCCATCATATTTAATGACACCTCCTCCATCTGTTCCAAACCACAAATCCTGCTCTTTACTTTCTAAAATTGTAGTGATCCTATTACTGGTCAAACCATTTCTTTCAGTAAAACAAGTAAAGCTATTGCCGTCAAACTTTACAATTCCACCACCATCAGTTCCCAGCCATAAATTGCCTTTTTTATCTTCTAATATAGCCCTAATCACATTACTGTTTAACCCTTCTTGTATGGTAAAATGAGTAAAACTATTGCCGTCATACCTCACCGCTCCACCACCATAAGTTCCGAACCATATATATCCTTGTTTATCTTGATATGAACAAGAGATATAGGATGAGGGCAACCCTTGATCCACATCTAAATACTGCATATTTACATTTGCAGCATCTTTAAAAACTAATGGGGAAGCCTTCGCTGGTTTGGTTTTAGTTGCTAATACTACTTTTCCTTTGAGAGACAACGGAACACCTGTTTTTATTTTATTCCCTAAAGTGTTGATGATATAATGGGTTGTATCATCGACAACTGTTTTCTTTAAAGGGATAACTTTCAACTCATTAGATTGCACTTTTTCAACCCTTTCTTTTGGCGATATTTTACACCTATTCAACTGTAATTTGGGCTTATAGCTACCTGTTGCTTCTACGCTAGCAACTTTGGGATACCTCACTTCCTCTATAACCGTTGCTTTTTCCTTAACCAAGAAAGGAGATCCTGTTTTTACTGTATCCCCATAAGAATTAATAATTGGGATAATACTATCTCCAGTAACGGGATTAACTGAATACCCCTCCTCAGTATTTAACTTTATTACCTTGGGTACAGCATATAATGACGCTGGTTCGGGGACTGTTTTATTTGTTTTTGCACACGAAATCAACAACAAAAGGGGGCAGCAATATTTGAGTTTCATTTTTCATAAGTTGCGGGTGCTAAGCAATTTACACTACCAAAAATACAAAAAGTTTGAAAACTTCCTAATTCATCCACCTATAGCTTTTGGAAAGAAATAAAATATCAGCTTATTAAACAGCTTTTAAACTACTTTCATCAACTTTTCACCTTTTTTTAACAACTCTACTCAAATGATCTTTTAATCTCATTATTTGTTGGTTTATTTTTTAGAATAGAAACCATTATATACCTCACGATGAGAAAAGGATGAGTGAGGATGCTTCAAATTTCTTCTAATAAGTTTTTAATCCTATTTACATTAACCTTATCAACACATTCTTCCTGTAAAATTAAAAAAGAAATGACTTTTAGAAGTTTAACCTTAGAAGAAGACCAAATCGTTCTAGGAAAATATACTTCTATAGCATCGTTAAAAGAGTAGGTTATTTTCAAGCCCGGGTTCACTCCTAAGCTAAACTCTTTGATAGCAATAAATTCAATTTTCCTTATTGTACTGTAATCAATTTTAACATTGCCTTTCTCTGTTTTAATTTTCAATTTATCAGCTTCAAAACTTATCGATGAATTGGTGATTATTGGGAAAAAGAAACTTAAGAAAACTCCTAAAAGGGTGCTCAAGACTATAAGATTATCAGAAAGCAACTGCAATTGATAAAACACAAAACCTAATACTAAAAACATAGCCATTTGAAGATAAACAACCAAAATTGTTTTAGAACGAAAGAAAAAATTAGGACTAATAAACCCACATTGAATAACCATTATAGTTTATTTTTAATTGTATTTACTTTAAACTCTACATTATTATTGTTACCCTCATTTTCTGGCCTTAAAATTTGTAAATCCTCTCCATTAGAATTAGAAGAAGGACTCTCCTTAGGGATTTCGAGTTCATTTTGTGGATAATCATAAACTATTGGTTGAGCTTTATTTGATTCTACTCTCATTAGAGGAGGCAATATTTCTTCAAGTATATTATTTACCCCATCATTTGCCTTATACATAACATAATTGCTTCCAAAAGTACCCAAAGTTGAAGAAATCCCCTCATTGAAAGGCGTCCTATAGTACCAAGGATATTTTATGTATTCTATTCCATAAATTGGACCCGAAGAAACGTATTGCCTACCAAATCTTGAAAAATCAAAATTTAATTTGCTTAATATTTTAGATATATAAGGGCTTAAGAACTTTCGTCCTAATAAACTCCCAACACCTGCAAACCCTCCACTAATTGCAACCTGCCAATAATCAACCTCGTCTAACTCTTTATCATTTATCCAGTATTGATCTAAAAAATTTTCAGCAGCAAATGCTACCCCAGTTAAACTTGGATTTGCTGCTGAAACAGCTCCTGAAGCAGCTCCTAAACCAACACTCGACCACCATTTCTCTCCATCATATTTATTCCAATTAACTACACCATTCCAAACAGCACCAACAGCACCTCCAAGAACGATATGCCAATACCTTCCATCTGCCTCTCGACCCCAAATAGGTTTATTTCCAGCTCCAACATAATTTGAATGAAATTGATTTAAAGGATCTAAAGCAAAAAACCTACCTAACCTTGGATCATAAACTCTATATTGATATGCTATGCTATTTCCTAGTCCTTTGATTTCATTATCTGCTTCAATTCCATTAAACATATAACGATACTCTCCACCATGCCTATAAGGTTGTAACATCCCAAAAGGATAATAATCTGAATAACTCACTACATCTGATTGGTAATAAGCCAAATCTCCTGAAATAGTTGTACTCTCTACCCCAATCTTTTTATCAGTAATCACAGCCAATACATTTCCTAAATGATTTGAAAGTTCATAGCTTTTTTCTCCAGCAATATACTTAAGATGATTAATCGATTGAGGGTTGATATTTACTTCATCAGTAATGATGACTTCACATTCGCCTTGGATTGATTCTCCTGGACCTACCACTTTTGAGAACACCCCATTAGTTGTATAACAAGGATCAGAAAAACGAGCACCATAAATTACCTTATTTACATTTTGAACCCCTAACCTTGAACTACCATACAACATTTGCTCCTTTAATGTCGTTAAAGATACGTATTCATTTTGAGAAGTCCAATCTGAAAATTCCTCTTCATAAACGGCCATGGTATTCCCCGAGGCATCTAATACATAATGACTATAAACCCAATCTTTTTCTCCTAATAAATTCCCTTGTGCATCTCTTGGCTTACTAATTTTCCCGATACGATTTCCCATGGCATCATACATAAACGACACATCTTTTAAACCTACTACATTGTCTCTTTTAATTTCTTTTACTTTACCACTTACTGTCCAAACAATCTTATCGATGTTTTCTTGTTCGTCTTCTGTTAACTGCCCGATCTCATTGTACTTATAGTTTTGAAAAGGTTGCCACCCTTTGATGTCTCCATAATCAGCAGTTGCATCGTTCACATCTTTAACATAACTTAACCTGTTTTGTAAATCGCCTGTACCTGTATTGTAATAGTAATAATTAAACTGATCTAAATTATTATTGTTCCCATTAGCTGCTTCTGTTTTGGTCTTTCTGGTCAACGACGTCAGGTTCCCATTTTTATCGTAACTGTAGTTGGTCTCATAATCTCCCATTCCATTTACAACATTTTTTCGTGTAGCACCATACCATGAGTTCACACCTGAATTCGTTAAAAACCCATCATTGGTATATACTTTCATGCTTTTAATTCGATTCAATTGGTCATAACGGTAACTATTACCATGAATTGCTAAACGGTTTTCTTGTTCGTCTTTCATCGTCGTTGTCATGTGACTAATATTTCCATTGTACAAATCATTGCCCACAGGAGAAATAATGTGTGTATTGTAAGCCATAAAGTCTGTATTTCCAATTGACATATAATCCCAATTAAAGTACCCCAACGTATAGGCAAAGGCGTCTTGTCCTACAAAGCGATTTTGGTTATTGGCTACATTGTTCCCATCTCTTCCCATATCTCTATGTGAACGTAAAACAGTACTGTTTACTGCTTTTAACCACCCTTGAATGGTATAGGTAAAGTCATTGGCCGCTACTTTATCGTGTCCTAATTCTACCCTAGCCAATGGCCCGTGTAAATAATAGAAATATTTGGCGTCTGCTTTCCATATTTCTCCATCTTTGGAAGTTTCTGCCTTGGTTAAACGATTATCTGCATCGTAAGAATAACGGTGTCTAAACTCATCTAATTCTCCTTCTTGGTAAATCACTTCATTAACGTTCCCACTAATTAAATCGTAGGTATAAGCCATTTTTTTCAACTGCTGCTTTGAAAACTTAATATTTTTATTTTCTTGCACCAACTCTTTAACGTTCCCATGAATATCGTAACTGTAATGTGTTGCGTGATTAAACTCTGTTGAAGTTGGTGCTCCATCTTCATTATAAGCTACGCTTGCAATTCGCCCTCTAGCATTTTCACTTGTAAAATTAGCCACACTATGGTTCGACTCATCATAATAACTTGCGGTCACTTGCTCTATTGCTGTTGTTGGGAATGTGTTGTCGTTTAACTGTTCTTCGGTTGGTACTTGCGCTAAACTGACCTGTCCCGCCTCTACTGTTCTTCCATGTTTATCATACTTTGTATAAGAATAATTCCCATCTACTGCCTGTTGCGCATTTTGAGAAAAACGCAGTTGTTGGTTATCGTTATAGAAAAATTTAGACTCCCCTGCATCTGGAGTATTTTGAGCAATCATTTGCCCTAATGAATTATACTGATAAGTTGTTTTTAATTCATGATCAGGATTTGTTCCGTCCCAAACTCCATTGGTAAAATGCGTTACAGGAACTAAGTTCACCCCTAGTGGTGGAACTGTCTGCACTAAACTTCCAGCCTGATCAAAATAGAATAAGGTATATTGGTATTCTTTTGCTTTATATTCGTAATGGAACGACTCCTCTAATGGAGAACGCATACATTGATCGTATACTGCTGCCCAATATTCCTCAATAAATTCATTTTTTAAGCGTTCAAATTCTTCGTTCGCAGCTAAAGTTGCTAATTCTCTTAACTCATTTTCACAGTCCTGTTCGATATCTGCTATGGTTATATCAGTTGAAAAAATGTTATCATTTTCATTCCACTCGTCACAAGTTACTATGGTTTGATTGGTCTGATTAATTGACAACGATGTTTGGTTATTCAACACCTTAGAGAAACCAATACCTGCAGTTGTTGGATAATAATTAGGACAACCTCCTGAAGCTTGGATATAAATTTCTTCAACAGTTGTTCCGTTATCATAATTAGCTGTGATTCCAAATGTAGGATCTACACCATCGGTAAAAGTTAAATTAGGCTCAAGATCCACAACAGCTGTAAGGTCTAACAACGAGATATAATCACCGTCGTTGTTGGTCATACAATTAAAGTGGTTATTGACTGCTACTTCAGTTGTCCCATTTAAGAACACGATTCTATTTTGTACTGGTCCAGATAGTATTTTTACCTTATCAGCAAAGCTACCATAGTTTGCACTTAAAATCCCTGAAAAAAATGGAAAATGACTTGTATTTGTTAAAGAGTATTCGACATCCATTGCTAAATTAGGAATTGCCAACAACTCATTGACAAATACATTCCAATCTAATGAAGCCTGTGTTAAACTTGCCGTTTCGATCGCCACATTATTTAACGTCACTTCTACTGTACATGGCTCTGGCTGTGCTAGATTTTCCAAAACCTGAGCTGTTCCACAACCTGCAGTATTTAAGATACCTTGAATAGCGTTTAGGTCAGCATTGTTGCCTAATAGTTCTGCGATTAAAACACCATTAGGGTTGGTTCCGTCACATGTCGTTGCACAATAATTCACCAAATGACTTTCTATGGTACTCAGTTGTCCCGCAGTTAAGTTTTCACAATTGTTAGCGATGCTCGACAACCAATTTTCTACATTTAGTTCGCAAATATCCTCACATTCATCATCTACATTCCATACAATAGGAGCAAAAGGATCTCTAAAAATAGAATGATCATCAGCATAATAGGTACAAGTATAGTGGTTTTCGATAATTTGTAAACGTTCTGCATTATAGAATCCATAGTAACGTTGCCAAATTTGCTCACCTGTAGGAGTAGCAATATTAGGATATAAGAAATCATCAATCTCTGTAGCAGGTGTAATACCAGGATGATTTACGGTATTAGGAACACTAACATACGTTAGGAGGCTTTGATAATTATTTGGAGAAATTTCAATATACTCGTTCACTATTTTATTGTGGAAACTTGGATCTAGTGCTAAAATAGGGTCTCCGTTGGTGGTTGGGTTTAAATATGAACTTGCTGCAGGGTCGTTCATAGAAGTAACTAATGCCATTTGATTACTGTAATCATTAATCGCTTCTGTAGCTACACATTTTTCATAATGGCAAAATTCTCTATGTTTAGTGACTAGCTTATCAACAAAGGCAGGGTCCCAATTTACAATTAAGTCTCCTCTTGTGCTGTGAGGTATGTATGCTGGATCATTAGGATCTGCTGATAATTCTAGTAATGCTTCTTCTAACCATGGCGATTCAAATAACCAGCCTCCTAAACTAACGTCAGCTTTTAACCTTTCAAGCAAGACCTCACAAGAATTGATGTTTAAATCATCACTTGGAGATGGTACCTCATCAACTGGGATACAAGGAGTCGGAGTAAAGGTTTTTGTACCACCTGTTGCCTGTTCATCACAAGGCTCCATATTACAGTTTGAGAAATCAATATCTTGAGTGTACTGCATAACGAGGTCACTTAAATTAGGAACAAACACAGAAGTTGTATTCGGGTCATCGATATACGCTAATTCAAGATCTAATTGCGTTTGCATCGCTTCTTCATCTACACGTAAGACCTTAATCACGGTATATTCTCCTACAGGGCTATTAGCATCAGTAGTCAAAGAAAAAGTAATAGGCGCTGCTGTTAAACTGTATTGCGTACCAGGACATACAGCTGCCTGGTTATTGGTATATTGTTGTGTTATAGTTGCTGTTGTTGCTCCAGTTACAGGATCTGTATAAGCTAAATTGTGTAATGAACCATCAGGGTTTAACACTTTGATTTCAAGCACATAACTACAGTTAGCACAAAACATATTGGAAGTCGTCCCATCTGTTATTGTTGTGTGGGCAATCACTCCTGTTTCCAATTCATATTCAAAGTTATAGGTTTGTGGCATATAATTAAAAACTACCGATTCGCTTCGACTAATAATTCCATTGTCCACGTCATTAACTAACTCGTTATCCTCGTTCAAATCAACCGTTACAATTTCTTGTGTAGTACCAGGTAAAGCATCCAAATTATTAGGAGCTTCTCCGACTAAACATGTCGCAATCGTTCTTCCTTCTTGATCTAAGTACGATGCACTGATTTGACCATTAGGGTCAATCACATAGTTTTTCTTATAATGCTTTACATTTCCTACATTTTCACCAAACATTCGAATTAACTCTGTAGCGTTAGGTGAAGAATAGTAGTAAAATGTTTCGTGTCCTGAACCTAATGCATGATTTGTACCTACACCTGAAGTTCTTTTGACTCTTCCAGTACCATCTTTTAAAAATTCTGTTTGAGCATAAGGCATTCCTTGTGCATTAGGAATATAATCTCTATTCATTGAATTGGTAAATGGATTATTTCCACTGTAATATTCTCCAGCACCATTATTGGCTGCGATTAACCTGTTTGAGTTCGCTGTATTTCCAATATCTGTATCAAAATGGGCTTTATCAAACATATCTCCATTAGCTACTTGATTCATCTTTTCTTTATAGCTGTAATTATTTTGCCCCCCATAATTGTCAATAGCTGATGGTAAAATCGATACAGACGGTCTTCCTTCATAATCGTAACGGTTTACCCCTACAACAAAAACATCTTCTGTACTCAACTTGGTCAACGTTTGTTTAGAACGCATAGATCCATCCATATAATTCAATACACTTTTGCTTTTTCCATCTTCGGCAAAAGAAATGGTGTACTGCCAGTTTTTGTTTGATTCAAACCCTGTAATGTGTTGGTAAAGCATATTGCCAGGCACAACTGTTGCTGTAAGGTCACTGTTATAACTCCATGCTCCCACATAATTTTTCCCTCTAGGTCGAACTCTAAAATAAACCAAAGCTTCTGATGCCATTGGAGGGATTTGATAGGTATTTGAAGTCGTTGTAATTCTAGTTGGTTCTTTATAAGAAAAAATTTCGGTAGCTACTGGCACTCCTAAATCATACACATCAACAAATACCCATTCTAAATCATATTCTTCTGCTCCAGGTGTATATCCCCATCCTAAATCAATTCCTTCCGTTGGGCTATAGCCATTGAAAAATAACGGAACCTTAGTCCCTAAATCAAAATCATAGTAGCGTTCTGTTTCAATACTTAAGGTTAAACTAATATCTTCTGGAAGATCAGTTGAATTTGCAGGATTTGCAATATAGGTAGCAGCGGATAAATTAGACGCGTCAATAGGCGTATTCGAAACCCAAGCTTTTACAGCGTTGATCGCTACCTGAGAAACGTGGCTGTTGGTATTAAAAATAGCCAATTGCTCATACAAGTGCTCAAAATCAGCATCATGGCCATTGAATTGAATCGCTAACGTTCCCGAAGTACCACTAACAAGTTCTGTATAACCGACTTCATACCTCCAATAATGGTGTTCTAAATCTGTTTGTTGATCTCTTGTATAGCTTAAGTGTAATTTTGCTCTTCGTATTACACTATATGCAGATGGATCTGTCAACTCATCTGCATAAGATAAGTCTTCTACATCCAACTGAAGACCTGACGAAAGATCTGATTTTTCGACAACAGTACTTGTAAGAATATTCCCCGCAAAACTCTGTAAGCTTAACAGGAATAGACTAACGGCTAGTAAAAAATTTATTCTTATTTTCATTGTATAAATGGGTTAATCATTAAACACGTCTTCATTAATTTCGATGACCTCATAATTTCTATATGCACTAGCAGGAGAGATGGTCTTTCCTTTAAAACTAATGTATTTGCTCTCTTTAAATTCGGTTGAAGAGAACGTTGGGGAGGTCGTTATATTTTTATATTGAATAATCACTTTGGTTGAACTTAACCCCGCTGACTCATCGTAATAATACACAACCTCACTCAGCATTTTATATCGGGTATCAATACTTATTTCCATTTTGGAAATCAAGTTGTTTTTAGCAATAATGGAATACTTTTGAATGCCTTTCGTTGTACCATGATCGATAATTGAATCTACCTTTTCTATGGCTGCATTCATATTTTCTTCTCCAAACAAATCCATATTCATGACTTCTTCTGAAAGTGCACTAGCCACAATAATTTGCTCACTTTGTTTATCTAGTGTAATCATGTATTTTTCGTTAATGAGCATACGTTTATCTTCTAAGCTGTAATGAAAACGATTCCCGTCTTTTTTGATTTTAGCTTTTTGTATCACTGGATCTTCCCTAAAGTTGAGCACTTGAATGGTAATATCCGTTTGGAAGCGCTCTGTATTCTTATACGATTGATACACCTCTTTAACATGCTCAGCAAAGCCTTTTTGTGCTTTAAAAGGAAGCACAAAAAGTAAACTGGCGAAAAGACTAACGATATGACTTGATTTATTCATAATTAATGTTGCATTGATGCTCTAGATTCCTGAATAGTTTTGATTCCTTTTTCTGTTTCTTGCTTCACTAAGAACAATGCTCCAGATTCATCATAATAGTAGAATGTTGCGTAGTTGTTGTCGTCTAATGTTGCCTTCAACTTTAAATCAACCGGATCATAGACATGAGTTTTCATTAATCCTGTTGATGGGAAAATTCTAATATCATCGAAGAAAGCTAGATCGTTAAGCGCAGTTGAATGCTCCCCTTCTTCCCCTGGATAAAATTTAAACTGAAGATTTACAGCATTGTTCGGATATTCGAAACTCATATCTAGTTTTTGCCAACCTTCAATCACATTTCCTTTAAAGTTTGCTGGAGTACTAGATACACTTTCACTTGAAATAACGGCACCTGTATTATCTAGGAACTCTATAGTAACCCCGATATTTGTATTTGCTAAAGATGTATAATAATCATCCGTTTTAGCAACCCATGTACTGAATTCATATTTTTTACCGCCTATTAAATTTAAATAAGGCTGGTAAAATTTCACTGGAGTATTCGTTGCATGCGTACTCGTTACTTTTAATGAATTATTTCCTGAATGCGCTTTTTCACCAGATACGGTAATAAAGACAGGCGTCATTGTATTAAAATCGGCTTGTGGAACACTTACAGTTTTATCTATACCAACTTTTCCTGTCCAAAATGTTGAAGCATCTTCAAAAACCCAATTTCCAAATTTAACAACCACTTTTCCATAGTAACTTGAAAGTGGGTCAGTTACCTCATTATAGTCAACAATAGTAGATGGAGCTATCACCTGTTGAGGGGCTATTGAATTAGCAATTGGAAGATGAAATACTTTATCCGCTAAAGCACTTACTGTTACTTCATCTGTCGTTGATAAATTAAGATTGACAAAATCATTATAGTCAATATCTAAAATGGCTTCATCTCCATACCCCATTAGCACATCGTGCTGTTCTGTTAGATTAAATAAACCATCGTTATTTAGCCCACCTGTAGCATCATAAGCATTATAAAAAGCCAAGTTACTGGTTGTACTATTAAATTGATTAATGTTTTGATTTTCTTTATATTCTTCAAATCCTTCAAATCCTATTTCATTGTATTTAGCATTAGCCGCTACAGCAGTACTCTGTCTACCTCCATATCCATATAGGGCTGCTGAATAACGTCCGAGTACATCTTTATTTTCTAATTTCAGAGCATAAGGGCTTACCTTGGTTATTTCATTCCCCATCTTCCAATTTTCAAAGCAACTTCCAAGATGTGAGAATCCCCAATTAAACATGGTTACATCATCAAATGTACCATCCTCAGCTAACTTCACATCTACTTCATTATTGGTGGTTGACTGTTTTCTATCGTCAACGTAGGTATAGGTCTTATGTGTACTCCATATTCCTTTTTCACCTGTAGCAAAAGGATTTTTGTTATTCGAAGCAGTATAATTGGCTTGGTTATTCTCTCGATAATCTCTAAAATCTTTGATCCATTGATCCTTAAATGAAACAGCTGTAGCAGACAGTACATTATCAATATACCTAGGAACAACTCCTTGTGACATTGTTTTTCGAGTAGCGTTACCACCTTCACTAGATAAACCACTGAACACATACTCAATAGAGTTGGCGCAATCTAACGTTGTTCTTCCTACTGTTGGATCAGTATTTAAAGTAACGTAATTGGCCCCTTTTGCTCCTAAGTGATTTCTATAACCTGATCGTACAACCTTAAATTTATAGTCTCCTTCGGCAATAGTCGTTAAAGGGTGAAAATAAAACTCCCCAATATAATTATAGGTATATGTGAATTGTACTTTATTAGTATTATCTGTTTTTTCACCAATTAAAACATCCCCTTGGGTTAACCCTTCAAAACTAAATGAGTTTTCAGGACTAGCTAAATAAACACCATCCCCATCAGAATCTGTTAGTGTTGCTTTAAATGTTTTCCCTATATTTTGATAGGCTGCCCCCATTGCATCATACCCCCATCTTGCTGGCATACTATAATTATAAATACTCTCATCAAAATTATTGGTTGTTTTGGTTAACAAAGGCTCTCCTGTTAACGGGTCAAACTTGACGTTTTCTGTCATTACGATTGATTGTCCATCTGTTGCTTTTGTTTTAACCAAAATCCCTGACTTATGGATAACTTTATTGGTTACCACTGTTTTTAATTGATTTTCTGTATAATTATAACTTGGCCAAGGACACAATGCAGGAAGGAATGCTATCTGTTCATTATTAAAACTTACACCAGCATTTGCAGAAGTTGAAATCGTTCTTCTTGCATCTGTAATAAAATCAACATCTACCCCCATTTCGTAGGTACCATCTGTATCAGCTTCAGCATCGGAAGGATCATCAGAAAGGATTACATCTACACGGTTATCTAATTCTCCTTTACTGTTGGTTTTATATATATATTCTACAGAAGACACGGGTTTATCTTCGATAAAATCTAAATTATTATCCTGTCCATAATTGCTAACTTTTCGAAGTTTCCCATGCATATCATTCAAGACAATGCTATACCCTTGAGTTGCAGATAATTTATTAATTGATGTTGTTCCTATTCCTGGAACAGGGATCGTTAAGTTTTGTTTACGTTTAGTTCCCCTAGTATTGTGATATAACAGCTTGGTATAGTCTGTTTTTACAGGAAAATCTTTAGCGGTATAATACTCGTTAACGACCTTACCTGTGGTTGAAGTATTGAGAGGTGTTTGCCCATCTTTTTTCAACTCAGTTTGTTGGTGGGTATTGATACTCATTACGGTCACCTTAGAATAGCCTACATGCGGCGCTGGATATAAGTTTTCATTGACCGGCAACTCACTATACATTGCATTATCTGTTTTTAAACGCGTATGTAACGCAAATCGTACTGGTTTTCGTAAAGCAATTTCATCTCCTCCGATTACTGGCTCATAAGCAGCAACTCCAGAACTCATCTCATTTCCATCCTCATCAGTTGTCGTATAAAGGTATCTTTGCCCATACATTTCTGCACTTTCATTGGTTGTACTCCCATCCCAATTATCAGTAATCGAAATTTGTTTTACACGACATCCTCCTCCAAACTTCTCTTTATCAGGTGTTCTTAAACGAAGGAAAGATTTTCCTAGCTGTATTTCTTCTCCCCAACCTTTATTATGCATCCATCCAAACACTCCTCTAAAAATTCGACCAACATCTGCCCAAGCAGAAAGCATACTTCTAGAGAACGCAGCTGCTTCCATTTTTGACAGTTCTTTTTTCTGCACTTCGCTGCTATTTCCAATTTTATATAGTAAATCAGGTTGATTGGTTCGAATATGTTGCCATGCAGCGACTTGAAATGGATGATAGTAGATAATATCACTTCCTCCATTTCTTTTTCCAATCGTTAAATAATCTAACACGATCCAACCTTTAGTATACTCACCATTATTATTATCATAGGTTCCTAGACCACAATCAAGCACCTTAGCATACCCCCCAACATATTCTTGTAATCCTGCCGTAGTATTGGTTAACGTTGATTTTATTTTAAAATAGACGTCTTCTCCTTTTCTAATGTAGTTTTTCTCAATATAATTAGTTTCCTCGTTAGTAGTGAAGGCAGAAGAAGTCACCACAGGATGTTCTAATTCAAAAAATACTTTACGGTTTGATGGTCCACAATTATCACAATCTATTACATTATCATTAGTACCAATATCATCATTTAAACTGGTAATTGGCGTCATCTGCATGGCCACTTCATCCTGAACATAAGCATAACTATCCGACTCATAATCAATTTTTATTTTTCCTCCAGAAGGCAAAGTAATACCTTTTAAGTTCCAAACAGCTGCATGTTCATCATGCTCTTCTTTAGTATATTCAAATTGATTGACATAAGGATTATCAATATTATCTTGATTTGCTCCGTAAGGTTGATAATTTCCCCACTTATCTACAGCTTTCTCATCATAATTCGGGTTATCAGTTGTTGTTTGGTTCCCATCTTCATAATCAAACTCATATTTATTCAACGCTCCTCTTGTATTGTTTTTATAAGTAAACCATAACTTTTTTAGTGTTAACTTCCCATCGCCACTAGACAAACTATTGTTGGGTAAGTCTTGACAAAGCTCATAAGCATGGTCTAAGTGTACTTCTTTAATTGGGACAGCATTGGGGTTTAAAACGCCATTGGTATAACGCTCTGCCTTTGTAAAGATTCTTATTTTCTTTAGCCTATATGAACTGGCATCAGTTAAGTCATAATTCTGAACTTCATTAAGAACACCTCGTGCATCATACCTAGATTCAACCAAAAACTCCGCGATATGTGTCTTGGTTTCTGCTGTGGCTAAATACCAATTTTCTTTTTCTCCATAAACGTAAGCCCCCTCATCATCTATTGTTGATGTTTTATACCCCTGTATATAATTTGCTTTACTAAATGGCGCTCTCCATTTATAATCATCTGAAGTTTTGACATAATTAAACTTTACCCAATACCCCAAATCATTGTCTGATGGTCCATTATTATCAATATCAACATAGTCTGCTCCTAAAATTGAAGTCAATAAATAAGAGTGGGCATACGCAGGAGTTTCCATAGCATAAAAATGCTCATTTGTTCCTTTAAAATCATATTTTATCTCTTGGTTATTATGGTCAATATTTACCAGTTTTTGAGTAGAATTTGTGATCGAATTTTCTGGATCAAGGCTAAAACGAACTTCTTTCTTTTTATTGTTATAAGCTGGTAGAGCATATACATAACGTTGCCCAGAGTTGTTTAACGCTGTATACCCCGCAATTTGTCCTTGAGATCGAGTTGATCTGCTGTTATAATCCGCTAAATCGGATGTATTATATGCTTCTAATTGAGGAGTATCATAATATTTTAAATCATATTCTGATAAAATTTCGTCATTATTTTCAAGTAACTCTTCATTAGTAATAGGAATTAAATTTACTCCTCTAGCTCTTCTTTGCTTTCTTTTATTGTCGGCAGCAGTTATGACAGCACTATTCTGTTCGTCGTTTAAAACATTTTGAAGTTTAAATCGTTTTTCTTTGTTTTCTCCATTTTTATCAATTTCAAAATAAACCGCTTCTTCTGATTTTAAGAGTTCTTTTCGATCGCTATCATAATGATCTATGGTATGTTCCCCAAATGTTTTAAAATAATATGGCTCATAAGCCTTATTTTCTTCTACAGGGGCAAATCCTATTTGGCTACTAAGATTATCTAAATTACTTTTCCATTTTCCACTTTCGGTTTTCCCCCAGTTATACCCCATCTGCATACCTGTATGAACTGTAGGAAGTGGAGGAGCAGGAGCACCAAACTCAACCCCAATATTACCTCCAGCTGTATTGGAACGCATGTATTGATTCGTTCCTATTCCCAAATCGGAACGGAAAGGTCGATAGCTATTTCCAATCCCTTGCCCAACAACTAAATAATTATCGTAAGTAAAAGAAGGAATCGCTAACATTTCTGATGTTTTATGAACCATTCCGTCTTTTTCTCGTCCCATATCACTTAATGCTCGTGAATCATGAAGTCCATCATATTTTTCTAGGTTTAAATAGCCTACTGCTGGATAAGACATCAAATTACTATTTAACTCCTGTTTATTGTAAAACCCAGAAACACCAAACCCTCCATAAGCACCTGCACCATCAACTCCTAAGTTGTATGCTATATTTAAACTAGACCCTACAAAAGCTGTAGAAACAGCCGGAGAATAAGAGTTATTAGACATCGGTATTGCTGCTTTTCCTCCTGCTCCATAATTAATATTTCTATCTTCATCACTATTGGTTTTTGAACATGACTCAACACTTTTGCTCATAGAAAAACCTAAAGAGGTTTGAGTTAACCCCAACCTAGAATTATAACCTGCACTAATTGATGTTTTAACAGAATTTCCTTTTGCTCCCGATTTAGAAGATATAGTTAACTCTGGTGACGCTCCAACTCCTTCTTGACTATCCAACGATAAATTTAGTCCAACTCCAGCAGTTGCCTTTGTTCCAAGCCCTTTGTTTAAACTAGTTCCAAACCCCATACTATACCCCACTCCTTTGTAACTGTTGTAATACATACTAATTGAAGGGGATATGTTTAAAGCAGCTCCTATTTTTGAATCAAAACCAAACAACTCAAAATTAGCGTTTCCACGAGCTCCTACAGTCCAATTCGTTTTTAAATATTCGGTTACTGTTATTTGCTCTGACCCATCAAAATCGTCAGGTAAGTTTTTTACATTTCTATTAATCACCCCAGGGTTTAAGGACCAACCTAATCCAACCCAACTGGCTTCTTGATCCATTCCTATTCCTGAATGATATGCCAAGTTAAACGGGTACCCTCCATCTGGACCTGGCAAATTAAATAACGGAATATTGTAGGTAAAATCCCCTGTAAATGGATCTACCATTTGATTCGTTGTTACCGGTTCAAACGACTGCACCTCTGGTTGACTAGGTCCACTGGTCAATGCCATAGACACTCCTGGCGCAAAAATTTGAAACAACATATTTATAGCTAAGTATAGCGCTATTCCTTTCGTGTATTTACTAAGCTTTAAAATCATATTACTGTTTTAATTTGGGTATATTATTAAGTGTTGTTGTTGGGTAATAAAATTGTACTGGCCCTGCACCAAAGACAGGATCATTAAATCGTATTGTTTTTTCTTGTGGCGTAGCTTTTTTTTCGACCTCAAACGCTAGAGTTACTTTGGCATAAGGTGCTAATCCGTAATTTCTTTCGTAATGCGCAAACAAACAGGGTAAGGTATCACCTCCTTGTATTAAACTTAAATCTTGTTGAATGTAGTCGGCTAAATAAAATAAACGGTTGTTATATTCTGCCACATCTCGAGCACCAGACTTGAGTACATCTTGTCCATCTAAGCTTTCTATTTTTAATGTATAATATTCTGTATGTTGCTGCTCTTCTGTCGCTTCGACACTATCTTTTGCTTGTAACAGTTGATAAGGCAAGGGTTTATAAAATAACTCATAAGCAAACTGACCGATTTCCTTACGTACTATTAACCCATTTTCAGGGTTTTCGACCCATTGTTTATAAGCTTGCTCTTCCAATTGGCCTGAAGTACAAGCTCCTAAAGCTAAAAATGGCAATATGTAAATAATGATTTGCTTCATTTTATTTTCCTACAAATTTTTGATTTACATATTTAATGACCTCTTGAGTAATGTCATTGGATTCTTTTCCATACATAATAGCACCAGAGCCATTGGCTCCAAAGATGTACCCCAACTGTTGTTCTTGACCGTAGTTTTCTACATATTCGTTTAGTTGTGTCCAAATTTGGTTATCGTATTGTTGTTGGAGTTGTTGATTCTCAGACTCAAACTGTTGTTGTTTGGCTAGGTATTGCTCTTTACTAAACAAAAAAGCTTGTTTTAAAGAATCGTTCGTTTCATTGGCTTTAATTCCAGCCACCATCATTTCTAAGTTTAACTTTAAACTGTCTAACACATTTTTTCGAGCATTTACAGTTTGTTCGAGTTGACCAGTTAATTGTTTTTTCAACTCAAAGGCTTCAAACAACTCTCCCATTTTGATGTATCCTGTTTTTTCTGTTTTAGAACAGCTTGTGATAAGCAACAACACCAAACTTCCAATAATTATTAATTCCTTTTTCATCTTCATCTTTTTTACTCTGTTGGACATCCAGGGCATGGATGTTGCGGGTCAAAAATTGGGTTCCCATCATAGAAAAACCTTAAGTATTGTTTCTCTTGTTTCTCATTGGTTACTTCTAGTATATAATATAGGGGAACTTGAATCGGTATAGTGCTCAAATCAATTTCATAAAAATTATTTCCATAAACCACTGATTGAGCTGGTAGCGTAAGTGGCGTATTACTTCCTGTTGGATAAACTTTATAATTTAAAACTCCATCTAAATCTTGGTATTCCTCGACATAATGGAATCGAAGTTTTTTATCTTCAACTTTATAATAACCTCCATTTAACTTAGGATAAAGCTCAGCATAACTTGTTCCATTAGAGTAGGTGAAAGTCGCACGAACTTTAGAGACTTGCAGTCCCGTTTGTGTCATTGCTGTTCCCACATAAAGTTTATTTGAATTTGGTGGAGTAACACTTCGCAATAAATATTCTCCACCAGTGCTCACATCTTTGAAACGATAATTAATTTTATTATTTTGCACGTCCCTTTCTAGGTAAAAGATATCTCCAGGAGAAATGAAATTATACTGGCCTATCCAATTCCCATTTTCGATAATATGAATTCGGTTATAACGTTGGTACATACAATAATCAAAATTTTTGTACGAGTTTACAGGCTCATTAACATTTGCTATATCTTCATCCCAAAATCCTAGGAAACGATAATAGTCAATACCATCAACTTTATAAGTAACTACCCCTGGTTCTCCTGACTTTAAATAATTATGAGAAACCGCTCCTGCATTAGTCCATCCAAACGGCGCTGTTTTGGTTAAAATATTGTTTACTCCATCAACTGCTATTCCTGACACATTATCCCATTTCACCATATAATCCACTCCAAAGGTTTGGCTTTTGGTATTGTTAAAAATATCCGTAACCACAACCGAATAGGTATCTTGAGTAACGTTATTGATATCCTGAGTAGTGGCTCCATTGCTCCACAAGTAAGTATATGGACCACTTGTCCCTGTAACCTGAAGATCAACTTGCCCCTGGACATTATTATCTAAATCTATATGAGTTACAGTAGCTGATAAATCAATAGGAATATCAAAAGTTGTGACAACATTATTTAGAGAAACTCCTGGATAATAGAAATTTACATCAACAAATAAGTCTTCTGACATAAAAACATTGGCGGCAGTTTCATAAAACGTCCATTTTTTTCCATTACGAATTCTATTATAATAAACCGTTCCATTGTACCTGTGTATTTCCAATTCATCTCCTATGGCCAAAACACCATTTCGTGCATGGTTAAAACTTCCACTCTCATACACAAAAACATCACCATTGTATGTTCCCAATCCATATTTAATACTACCTATTCCACCTGCTAAATTGTAGGTTGTTAAACCAAAAACTCTCAGCTTATTATCTGTTATACTTTCAACAGCATATTTTACGCTACCGTTCTCATTTGCTTTCAGTTGATTTGCAGAAATCCCAACTCCATCATTCCAACTGTTTCCTCCTGTTAATTTTGCAATACTATTGTTGACTGATGAATATGTATATCCTGTTACGTTTAACCATTTATTCAAATAACCTATTTTAAATACGCGTTCTTCAACACCTCCAATACCATCAGTTATTGTTAAAGTATATGTTCCAGGTTGTAAACCAGAGATGCTATTCCCCATTGCTCCATTATCCCACGACAACGTATAATAACCTCCCTGAGCATCAATACTTGTAACATTTATACTTCCGCTTAAAACATTATTTTCAGGATCAATATGTGTTAAAGACGCAACACAACCAATATAGCCAAAAGACGATTTTACATTAGCCAAAACACTTCCATGATAATAAGAACAAGCCCCAGCATATAATTGATCATTAATATTTACGGGAGTAGTATGATAAGTTGTCTTAACACCTGAACTTATGACACTATAAAGTATATTAGCACCACTTCGTTCTACCATTACGACATCACCAACTCCAATAACTCCAGAATAGGTATCTTTCAAATCCCCATACTCAAAAATTCTTAAATCTGTATGATTTTGATTAGCAGCAAACTGTAACTTCTCATAATTTCCTGGGGTTGTTGAATTTACCAAACCAATAAAAAATGAATGCCCTGTATTCGTTACCGTAAATTTTACTTCTCCATTGTGCTGAGACTCTAATTTGTTATGTGAAAAAACAGCATAATTCCAATTACTTCCAGCTGTTTTTTGGAGGGTATTCGCTGTATGACTATAAGAATAGCCACTTACATTAGCCCACTTAACATCATATTCCGCAAAAGAATAAGATGCATATAGTGTAAAAACAAAAAGAAGCCAAAATAACTTTTTCATATTCTATTGATTTATATGGTTTAATACATATTGAGTTGTCGCTCCACTAGTATTCTCAATGTAAACTTCTGTATAAATATTTCTAAGATTAGTATAGTTACCTAAACCTAGAGTAAGCTGCTTTTTTTCTCTTGCATAACTAAGTCCATCAGCAGGTGTATAATTGTCATATTCAAAATAGCTATCAAACAAATCGTTTCCTCCTTGTGTTCTTCCTGCTTTTACATATATCTTATAAATCTCTGTTGTGTCTAACAACAATACCGAAAGTGATAATTTAAACTCCTCGTTATCATCAAAACCAGAAAAGTTTCCCCCCATTAAAGCAGGATCATTCATTAAAGCTGGATCAATAACATGGGGCGTTGTAGCCTCTAAAAAAATATGGGTATTTGAAATAAGGTGTAGGTGTTGCGCCTTTGTTTGAATAGTTACAAACACACTTATTAATGTTAGTGAAATTACTGCTATCGTCTTCATAATATCTATTTTAGTCGTGTAAGAATACGGCTTAAGAATAGTTTTATGATTTTTTGTGCATTTTTTCTATTCTACGGTTGTTTTTACTTCAATTTTGTGCTTTTGAGTGCAAATGTGATGATGATATAAAACAAAGCAACACCAATTTGAAAAAAGGAAGTAGCGTCATTTTTTTCTAGGAAACTCCTACACCAAAAAATCAGTAGCTTACATAAGCTTCTACTCAAATAGTAAAGGGATAAATTGCTAAATATGAATATCGTGTTTGATTAACTGTGAATTGTGTTTAACGCTTCAAATAAAGTATTTTAGATTTGTACTATGGGAAAGAACGATATTTTTAGAATCAAGTCTGTTACACAGTTTTATGAAGCCATTGGCAAAGGAAGACCTAACCATCCATTGATTGGAGTATTTGATGTAACCGATTTGGAAATGTCTGATGAACAGGCTGACATTTATAAAGATGTTAAGATGACATCTGATTTGTATTCTATTATCTTAAAAGATGGAAGTTGTGGAATGCAATATGGAAGAAATAAATATGATTTTGAGGAAGGGGTACTTCAATTCATTGCTCCCAACCAAATTGTAACCTCCAATGATTCACACACTCCAAGCAGTTATGGTTTTTTTCTAGTTTTTCATCCAGATTTAATTCGAAATTTTGATTTAGGTAAACGAATTAAAAAATATAACTTCTTTAACTATGGTGTTCATGAAGCTTTACACCTTTCTAAAAAAGAAGAAAACACTTTGATTGAAACCATCAATAACATTAAAGAGGAGTTAAGGATGAACATTGATAAGCATAGTCAGGAGGTTTTGGTTACCAATATTCAATTACTTCTAAATTATTCTCAACGGTTTTATGAGAGACAATTTATTACGAGAACAAACAGTAGTTCAGATGTTGTGAGTAAAGTAGAAGAGCTAATTCAAGAGTTTTATGCTCAAAAGCTTCACTTACAGCAAGGCACTCCTTCTCCAGAATATTTTGCTGAAAAAGTCAACTATTCCAACACATACCTAAGCGATTTATTAAAAAAAGAAACTGGAAAAAGTACCAAAGATCACATTGATGAGCACATTATTGAACTTGCTAAAGTCGATTTAGCACAATCAGAGAAAACGATTAATGAGATTGCATATGATTTGGGATTTAATTACCCGCATTATTTTAGTAGATTATTTAAGAAAAAAACAGGAGAATCTCCCAACGTTTACCGATCTCAATTTTTGAACTAACCAATTATTTTAGCCCCCCAATAAGTCAATCCGTTTCAACTTAATGAAACGGATTTTTTGTTTTCTGAATATTGTGTTCTATGTTCCAAATATTGTGTTCTATTGATTACTTTAATAGCTGTTACTTTGAAGTATCAAATTGAAAAACAAAATATTATGGCACATAAAAATTTAATCACCTGTGATGAAAAAACGCTTTCAAAAGACATTAGCGGGAAAGTCTATATTGTAACTGGAGCAAATTCTGGTGTAGGACTAGAAACAACTCGACAATTGGTAAAACAAGGTGCTCATGTTGTTATGGCCTGTAGAAGAGTTAATGCAGGAGAAGAAGCTAGAGCTACTTTTAAAGAGCTGAAAGGTTCTTCAGAAGTTATTGCTTGTGATTTGGCAGATCTACAATCTGTTCGTGATTTCGTTACTACTTTTAAAAGTAAACACACTCAACTTGATGGTTTAATGTGTAATGCTGGTATGGTGAACATGGAAAATAAGCCTAAATACACTAAACATGGTTTTGAATACACCTGGTCTGCTAGTTATTTTGGTCACTTTTTAATGACAGAATTGCTCTTAGATGTTTTAAAAAACACCAAAGAGTCACGTATGGCTATTATCTCTTCCGTAGTTCATGCAGGTAGCCCTAAAAACAGATATAAAGTGCATTTAGATGATTTACACCATAAAAAAAGAAAATACAACAACTTTGAAGCCTATGGAGAAGCGAAAGTAGCAGTTGTATTATATGCCAAAGAATTAGCTCAGCGACTTGAAGGAACTGGGGTAACTACAGCTTCTATTCACCCAGGTTGGGCACGTTCTAACTTTGGTAGTGGAGGAAACTTTTTTATCCGTACTCTTATGAAAGTCATACAACCTTTTGTAAAAGGTATGACTGATAGCAGTACTGAAGCAGCTCAAACATCTTTACATTGTTTACTTTCTGATGATGCACGTAATCATTCTGGAGCTTATTTTAGTCAGCACAGTGTATTATATAGAGATAAGGAATGTAAAAAAGGAGGCTGGCCAATGCAATCTCCTAATCCTAATGCGCGTGACATGGATACTGCTAGAAAACTTGTTGAAGAAAGTTATAAACTGGTAGGGCTTCAATCGTAATAAAAGTTATAAAATAAAGCAAGCTATTCTAAAGCATACCCTACATACTTTACCACTACAGCAAATTCACTCATAAACAAAATTGTCTATGGGTGAATTTGCTTTAATATTCTACCCTATCCACTCCTCTATTTTTTGCTGAATCACGGTATAGGTATCTTCCGCAGGCATATGTTTTGAGTTTTCTAATAGATGCACCTCTTTTAAATTAGAAAACAATTCCTCACTTCTTTTTGCAATTTTTTCTCCTGGAAAATAAACATCATTTTTTGCTGCAATGATATAAACAGGCGCATCAAAACCTTTTACATCTTGGGGTTTTAATAATTGAGGAATACGTGTATCTAGTTTTACACCTTTCATTATTGTACTCAACATCCTATATAAGTGGTCATTTTCAATTGGCGCAAAGGCATTTAAAAAAGACTTTAAGTGTTTTTCTTGTTGAGTAATTTTATACCTAATTAAAGGAAATGTTAACTTTTTAGTGGATTCCCAAATATTTCCATTTACAATACCACTTGGAACTACAAGAACACATCTTTCTATACGCTCTGGTTTATGAGTCATCAATTTTTCAACAATAAAAGCACCATACGATATTCCAATCACATTGGCTTTTTCTAGCTCTAAACTTTTCAAAACTTCATCCGCCCAGAGTGCAAAAGAATCATCTTTTATGTTTATGGTAAACTCTTCACTTTTTGTTGCCTGCCCAACAGTTTCTACAACATAAAAACAATATTTTTCTAAGAGCTCTTTTACCGCCTCTAATGTTATGGGGGCACCAGCATTGTAACCGTGAAACATCACGACCTTTTTTCCATTCACATTGCCCGCTTGTACCACCCTTGTTCTACCAAAACTGGTATCCACATCTATATTGGTATAGTTAATTTCTAAGCACTTTAACTTTTCATCATACAAACGCATTAATTCTTCTTTTGCTTCCTTATTCTTGTATATTGATGCCATATTTAATGTAAATTTGATTCAAAGATATTAAAAATTAGTCCAAATGGACTAATTTTGTAAAAAAGATGAAAACAAAAAATAAAATTAAGCAGCTATCTAGGGAACTTTTTAATAAAAAAGGGTTTAAAAATGTGACTTTAAGAGAGGTTGCTGATGAGCTTTCGATTAGCTACGGAAATGTAACTTATCATTTTAAGACGAAAGAACTCTTGATTGTATCCTTGTACGAAGATATGCTTCAAGAAACAATTGAAATTCTAAAGACTTTTGATTCTAGCAATCTGTTCGCTAGCATATTAGATGCTCCAACAATCACGTTTGAGCTTTCGATAAAATATTTATTTTTTTATGTAGACTTCGTCGAGATTAGGAGAGATTATCCAGCATTAGCATCGAGATTAGAACAAGACAATAGCTCAAGGAAGAAAGGCTATCTACAAATTTTAAAACAGTTACAAGTTCAAGGATTATTACGAGAGGAGCTAAACGATAATGATTTAGACTACCTAATGAATTTGAGTGGGGCAATGCGGACTTTTTTCTTTATAAACCTAACCCCGAATGACTTCCTTGCTAAAGGATTAAAAGAGCGATACGTAAGCTATGTCAACCATTTGATTTTTCCATATCTAACCGCTAATGGAGTAAAAAGATATGAAATGCACACCAATAAGCAATAGTTTATTTATCGTTGAATTCTATTTTTATTATTTCAGATTATCTAACCCCATAATAAGTAAAAACAGGAGTAACATTAGTATTTTTCACTCTACAAAAACACTGTATTTGAACTCCTCTAAAACAATTATTAACCGTTATTAATCAGAAAATATTGCTCCTCTAGAAATCGCAACATCAATCAATGAATCACTTAAATTTTTCACCCCAGTTAGAGTTGTACTTTTTAAGGACTTTATAAGACTTAAATCATTGATATCTTTAAAATCAGCCCCGGTTAAATTTGCCCCAGTAAAATCTGCTCCATCTAAAGTTGAATTCTCAAAATTTGATAGCATTAAATCAGCATTTGTAAAATCCACATTTTTTAGATGAGCATTCTTAAAATTAATATTATTTAATACTGAATTTTTAAAACTGCTCCCCTCCAAATCTGCCTGAACGAAAACAGGAGCTGTTCCGTAAACACCCGATAAATCGGTATTTTTAATATTGGCGTAATCAAAAAATGTATAACTGATGGCACAATCGCTCAAATTTGAATGATTGAGGTTGATGGATTGCAAATCACTTCGGCTTATATCAAACCCTTGAATATTTGAATAGTCGAAATTTGATCTTTTCCCAATGTTAGAAAAAGAAATTCTCATGGTAATAAGAGCAACCAATAATTGCTCCCTTTCTGGGCTTCTAATGTCTGTTTCAAGAAAATCGCTCACTCGTAAAGATCTGGTCTTAACATATTTTAATTTGTTGTCAAAAAAATCTGACAAGCTACTAAACTTACTCAAGTCCATTCTATCTGTTTTTAGAACTCTGTAAGGCCTTAATGAACGGCTAATTGAAGTTATTCTTGCTGCTGTAATATCGGACAATAGATATGGAGCTCTTTTATGGCCTCTTTTAGTGTGAATAGAATCTTTCAAACTAATAAGTCTTTCAGCTTCTCTATCATTATTTATTTGTTGCATTATAGAACTTATCTCTATATTAAGAGAAGCTCTTCTTTGGGATTCCTGAAGCTCATTTTGTATCAGCAATAAAGTATTCTGATTCTCTAGCTTTATATTGGCTTCATAAGCAAGAATCATCGTAACAATTGATATCAATGAAATTGCAATGACTGTAGGTGTTGGCTTAGGAACAAAACTCCACAATAAGGCTTTTAATGTTGAACTTCGTCTCTTATCATTTTTACCATATCGATTTCTTCGAAAAAAATTAAGCCAAACTGGTAGCAACCTATGTTCTTGCTCAAGTAACCTTGCTTCGACATTTACGATTCTTTCTTTTATCTCTTGTTCACCCATTTTTTTTATAATTACATCCAACGTTTATGTATGAAAGTTAGGAAATAAATCCTAGAGATCAATTACTCAAAGTATTATTCGATACTTTTTCTTTGTTTATAAAAAAGTGACGGCAGGGTGATTCGTTTTCATTGATAAACCATAATAGTCCAAATTCAGAAAAAGAAAATCAAAAAGCCCGATACTTTCGTATCGAGCTTTTGATTTTTAGTGACCTCAATAGAACAAAGTTCAAACTTTTTAGAGGAGGATTTGAGAGAAATTGAAGGTGTATTTTTTTAACGGTGAGCTTAAGGTGTCGTAAGGGATTGCGGCGTACAAACTTATCAAGTTACCACCCAAAATTGATGCGGGTGATATCGCTCCAAAACCACTGAAACCCTTATGCACTATACACATTGTTAGCTGCTGGGTTTTCTATTTTTTCCACAAATTGCAATTTATCCATAAATGTTGATAGTTCATTATCGTCAATGTCTATAATTACAAGATTATTCATACACCTTGTAAAACCTGTATATATAAGTTCCTTATATGTCGTTTCAAGAGTGTCTTTTTGAACTATCAGAAAAAGTGTTTTTATTTCCCAACCTTTGTAACTGTGCACAGTCGAGAATTTAGTAACACCGGAATTCATCCAAAAATGGAGTTTCTTGTTTTTTCTAATTTTATCTAATTCCTTATAGAATTTTCTAGTTTGACCATTTTTTTCCTTTAAATGGTCGTAAAATTCTTTTGTTTCAGCCATTATATAAGACTTCTCATTCGTTGCTTTTCTAAAATGGAAATCAATTTCTCGTATGGTTTCTATTGATAATGAAAGTACACAAACATCATTTGGGTGACTTCCTAATTTTGTTGAGTATGAACTTATGAAA
>JAOASC010000006.1 GCA_025210295.1 Flavobacteriales bacterium
CCAAGTAATGATGATTGTATAGATGCTACTGTAGCTTTAGTAAACACAGACGAAAGCTGTGATGTTGTAACACCAGGCACTTTATTAGCAGCAACACCTTCTGGTGTGCCAAATGGTAGTTGTGGTGGCAACCCTGATGATGATGTGTGGTTTCAATTTGAAGCAACCCATGAAACTCACATTATTTCATTGGAAAATATAAATGGCTCAACCACAAATTTAGACCATGGTGTTTACGAAGGAACATGTGGCTCTCTAACTGAATTATATTGTTCCGATGAAGAGGCTTTTGTAACTCCTATATTAACAGTTGGAAACACCTATTATATCAGAGTATTTTCTGCAGGTAGCTCTAGTGAAGATACAACGTTTGATTTGTGTATAAGACCTGGACTTAATAATGTTATCGTTGATCAAACTACTTATACCGTAGAACAATTGGTTGAAGATATTTTAATTGGTGGCGAATGTGCACAAATATCAAATATTACCTATTCTACAGGAACTGATTATGGTGAGGAAAATGGTATAGGGTATTTCTCAATGCAAGGAGATGGAGTTGGATTCCCATTTGACGAAGGTATTATTCTTACTACTGGTGATGCTAATCTAGCTTCAGGACCAAATATCAATAACCTAAGTGATGGAACAACGGCATGGCCTGGAGACACAGATTTAGAAAACGCAGTTGGCCTTACTACTACAACAAATAATGCTACGATAATTGAATTTGATTTTGTACCTCTTGCACAAGAAATTAGTTTTGATTTCTTAATGGCTTCAGAAGAATACAATGGCGGATCTTTTGAATGTAATTATTCTGATGCATTTGCATTTCTTCTAACCGACTCTAATGATGTAACTACAAACTTGGCTGTTTTACCTAACACAACCACACCAATTTTAGTAACAAACATTCATCAAGCCAATACGAGTTGTGGTGCTGAAAATGAAGAATATTTTGGAGGTTATACTCCAGATAATTTACCGCCTATTTCTTTTGATGGTAGAACAACTGTGTTTACTGCACAATCTGCAGTAAATGTTGGTGAAACCTATCATATAAAATTGGTTATTGCCGATGATAGGGATTCTGCGTTTGATTCAGGTGTTTTCTTAAAGGCTGGTAGTTTTGATCTTGGTCAGCTAGACTTAGGCGATGACATCACTATATCGTCTGGAGGAGCTACTTGTTTAGGAGAACCTGTAGTTTTAGATACTGGTGCACCTAATCTTGAGCACTTTTGGTTTAAAAATGGTTTAGTTATTGATGGTGAAACTTCTTCAACATTAACTGTTACAGAGCCAGACTTGTATACTGCTCAAGTAATATTCTCTAGTCAGTGTTTCTTAATGGATGAAATACTTGTTGAATTTATTGAACCACCTGTTCTTACTGAAGACCCTTCTGATCTAGAAAGTTGTTCCGCAACCACTGAAGCACCTTTTACCCTAAGTGATAATGATGCTGTTGTATTAGGCAATTTAAACCCTAATGACCATACGATATCCTATCATTTAACTGAAGATGATGCTGAAACAAATACTGATGCTATTACAGATGAGCCTTATATAGGAACAAATGCTGAAACAATTTATGTTAGAGTTGTAGACAATATAACAGGATGTCATAGTGTAGCTTCTTTTGATTTGATTATTACTGCTCCTAGTCATACTGCTAGTAGTGTAGATTATACTGAATGTGGAGATGGAATTGAAGCTGAATTTGATTTAGCATCACACACTTTAGATGTCTTAAACGGACAAGATGCATCTAGCTTCAACGTTACTTATCATAGCTCTCAAAACGATGCTGAAAATAATGTTGATGCTTTACCTTCTTTTTACACTAGTTCAGGTGAAACAATTTACGTTCGTGTTGAATCAGTAAATTATGAAGGTTGTTATGTTACAAATAGTTTTGATTTAATTGTAGGTACATTACCAGAAGCAACTTTTGACACATCATATACATACGAAGTATGCCCAAATGCAACAAGTCCTATTACTATTGGAATTACCCCAGATAATTTTACAGCAGCAGATGTTACTGTAACATGGTTATTAAATGGGGATCCAATTGTTGGTGCAAATGGATTAACCTTAGATACTGTATTAGTTGCTGGTGATTACTCAGCTGAAATAACATTTAATGCAACTGGTTGTAGTGAAACTATAACCACTGAAGTTATAGAACTAGAGTCTTGTATCTTCCCAGAAGGTATATCACCTGGCGTAAGCCCTGGACAAAATGATAGTTTCGATTTAAGTAGTTTTAATGTTGTTAAACTAGAAATATTTAACAGAAACGGAACACTTGTTTATTCTAAACGTAACTATATAGACGAATGGGTAGGTCAAAGTAATGATGGTGAAGAACTACCGGTAGGAACTTATTTCTATACTGTAGTTTATGAAGGTGGTGCGAAGCAAAGAAGCGCATGGGTATATATTAATAGATAATCAACTAACAGAATCAACTTAAATTATAATGAAAAAACTCACGATAATAGCGGTTTTGCTTCTAGCATTTCAAATGTATGGGCAACAAGATCCACAGTACACACAGTACATGTATAATATGAACGTTATGAACCCAGCTTATGCTGGCTCTAGAGAAAATCTCTCTTTTGGATTATTATACAGAAATCAATGGAGTGGTATACCTGGCGGACCAGAAACAGGCACCGCTTTTGTACATTCCCCAATAGGAAACAACCTAGGATTAGGCCTCTCTTTAATATCAGATCAAATTGGTCCAGTTAAAGAAACAAACGCTTATGTTGATGTATCGTACACTCTTAAACTTGGTGGTGAGCATCGTTTGGCATTTGGTGTAAAAGCAGGGGCTACATTCCATGATATAAACCTAACTAGTGGAAATGTAGATGTAATTGATGAAAACGACCCTTTCTTTGGTATGGGTATTAACGAAACTACACCAAATATTGGTGCTGGTTTCTTTTATTACACCAATAAATATTACCTATCATTATCTGTTCCTAACTTACTATCATCGGTTCATTTAGATAACGATGGTAGAAAAATTGGTTCAGAAACACAGCACTACTTCTTAACTGGTGGTTATGTGTTTGACTTATCACCAAATACTGAATTAAAACCTTCTTTTATGGTTAAATCAGCATTTGATGCACCAACCTCTTTTGACGTTAACCTTAATGCTAGGTTCTTTAAAAAGTTTGAAATTGGAGCGTCATATAGGTTAGATGATTCGTTTTCAGGGTTAGTTAACTTTGCGCTTTCACCTTCATTTAGAGTTGGTTATGCTTACGATGCTGTATCGTCAGACATTAAAGCATATGCACCAGCTTCGCATGAGGTGATGCTATTATTTGACCTTAATTTCCCGAAACGTGTTTCTCGTTCACCTAGATACTTTTAATCCGTTAAGCTAAACAATTATGAAAAACTTAAAAACACTATTATTTATCACCTTATTGAGTGGTTTATGCTTAACTGCTCAGAACAAAAACACAAAAAAAGCCGATAAAGAATTTGCTAGATACGAATATGTAGATGCGGCTGAAAGCTATAAAAAACTAATTGACAAAGGTAATGGTTCCCCATATGTCTATGGTCAACTAGCGGAATGTTACTATAATATTTTTAATACTACTGAAGCTGAAAAATGGTACGCTAAGGCTTTAGAAAGCGACCAAGATCCTGAGATGACTTATAAATATTCTCAAATGCTAAAAGCTAATGGGAAATATGAGGAATCTAATGCTCAAATGGATAAGTTTGCTTCTATGCGTCCTTCTGATCATAGAGCTACAGCATTTAGAAAAAACCCTGATTATTTACCTAAAATTTTAGAACAAGGTAAAAAGTTTAATGTTCAAGATGCTGGGTTTAACTCATCGCAATCCGATTTTGGTGGTATTGCTAACGATGGTAAACTTTATATTACTTCTGCAAGAAATGACAATCGTAAAACTTATGGTTGGAATGAGCAACCATTTTTAGATATCTATACCTTAACTAAAAATGCAGACGGTTCTTATGCCAATGCTACTTTAGTGAATAACCAAATCAACACAAGATTTCACGAAGGTCTAGTTTCTTTTACACCAGATGGTAAAACTATGTATTTCTCTAGAGAAAGTTATTTTGAAAAAGATTTTCAAAAAGATTCTTTAAGCAATGTAAGATATAGTCAACTTTATTTATTTAAAGCTACTAAGTTAGGTGATGATTGGGATAGAGTAGAAAGTTTAGCAATTAATAGCGAAAACTATTCTGTAAAAAACCCGTCAGTGAGCCCAGATGGTTCTACCTTATACTTCTCTTCTAATATGCCTGGTGGATATGGTAATTTTGACCTTTATAAAGCCTCTATAAATGAAGACGGCACATTAGGTGAACCTGAAAACTTAGGACAAAAAATCAATACTGAAGGTCAAGAGATGTTCCCTTATGTTAGTAGTAACAATACCTTATACTTCTCTTCTAATGGTCACTTAGGTCTTGGTGGAATGGATGTCTTTTACACCTTAGAAATTGATGGTAAAATGGCTCCTGTAAGAAATATTGGTATTCCTATTAATAGTAATGCTGATGATTTTGCTTTTATGATCGATGAAGAAACTGAAGAAGGTTTTGTTTCTTCTAATAGAGAAGGTGGGCAAGGAAGTGATGATGTATATGCCGTTAAAAAGCTGCAACCGCTTTGTGATGTCTTAATAGCTGCAACCGTTCTAGATGATAAAACCAGAGAACCAATTAATGGTGCATCTGTTACATTATATGATGCAGAAGGTAATAAAGTAACATCAAAGACTACAAATGCTGAAGGTGTTGCTGAATTTATCGTAGAATGTGAAAAAGATTCTGAACTAGAAGTGGTAATGGAAGATTTTGAAAGCAAAAAAGTTCCTGTAAAAGGTACTAGCGAAGAAGAACTTGATGTTCAGATTTCTTTAGACCCAATTGAAAAAATTATCGCACCAGAAGTAATCGTATTAAATCCTATTTATTTTGATTTTGATAAATCTAACATTACTGCTCAAGCAGCTTTTGAGTTAGATAAACTGGTACAGATAATGACTAAATATCCAGATTTAGTTATCAATGCAACATCGCATACGGATAGTAGAGGTCCTGCTTCATACAATCAAAGACTATCGCAGCGTAGAGCTAAAAGCACACAACAATACGTCATCTCTAAAGGTATTGATGCTTCTCGTATCGCTGCTGAAGGTAAAGGCGAAAACGAACTTAAAGTAGCGTGTGGTGCTAATTGTACAGATGAACAACACCAACAAAATAGACGCTCTGAATTTATTATCGTTAGTGGCGGTCCACAAACTCAAAAATAATATATTATAACATAGTTGCTTTTTAATAGCCTATCATTTGTTAAAATGATAGGCTTTTTTATAGAATATACTTACATTTAAAATTGCATTGATTTATACCATTTATTTATGAAAAAAATTCTTCTATGTTTTGCTATAATGGGTTTTACTTTTCAACTTTCTGCACAAGAAAATGTACTCTCAGCTGGTAACGAAAGTGAATCTTCTAATGGAAAAGTTACTTATTCAGTAGGTCTGATACATTTTAAAGAAGCCACAGGAACTGGCGGAAGTTCTTCTACCGGAACTCAAATACCTTATGAAGTTTCTGAAGTCTTAAAAGTTGAAGCCTTTAAAAATTTGGTTACAAAAGTGTTCCCTAATCCTACAGATAATTTTTTGAATATTCATCTCAATTCAGTTGAGAATTTAGAATATCAATTAATCGATTTATCTGGTAGAAACGTTATATCTGGGAAATTTAATACGCTTGAATCTAAAATTGAACTCACTTCGTTAGAAACTTCAATTTATATTTTAAATATCCTTAAAGACAATTCAATAATCACTTCTTATAAAATTTCAAAAAAATAATCTATGAAAAAACTATACTTTTCAGCACTTATTCTCTTTGTGTCACTCATTTCATTTTCTCAAGCTCCTGAATTAATGAGTTATCAAGCTTTAGTTCGTAATGCAAATGGTGATCTTATACAAGACACTTCTGTAGGTATAAGAA
>JAOASC010000007.1 GCA_025210295.1 Flavobacteriales bacterium
CATCATCTCATTAGCTTATTATCTCATCATCTAATTGTCTCTGTTCTATTTTCTTTTCTCTTTATTCTATTTCCTGGTTCAACAAGCCGTCTTGTTCTCGATACACCTCCTCTGTCGGCACTCGAACTGACTGGATTAGTGCTGTAATGATACAATGATGAAATGCTATAATGGATTGAATCTTTATCTTTGCTATTTTCTCATCATCTCATTAGCTTATTATCTCATCATCTCATTAGCTTATTATCTCATCATCTAATTGTCTCTGTTCTATTTTCTTTTCTCTTTATTCTATTTCCTACTTTCTAGTTAAACATTACTCAAAGCCTCGAATTTAAGTTCATTGCATACAAATTATGGTAAGCTCACACTATATATTCCATAAACTTTACTATTTTTGTCGTTTAATCTATAGTTAGATGCAAAACGTAACATTACACGATAAATCTTTCAGACCATTTTTGACTGAAAAAGAAATTCAAGATGCTATAAAACAATTAGCAAAACAACTCCAAAAAGATTATCAAGACACCAACCCCATTTTTATTGGAATTTTAAATGGCTCTTTTTTATTCACGGCCGATTTAGTTCGCGAATTTGATGGAAATTGTGAGGTTACCTTTCTCAGAATGGCCTCTTATGAAGGTACAGAATCTACTGGAGATGTTCAGACAGTTTTAGGGATCAAAGAAGACATCACAAACCGAAATGTTATCATCATTGAAGACATTGTAGACACTGGTAATACTGTAGAAAAATTATATGAAGTACTTTCTAAGGAACAACCATCTTCATTAAAAGTTGCTACTTTACTCTTTAAACCTAATGCTTATCAGAAAAACATTCCTATTGATTATGTAGCGATCACGGTTGGGAACGAATTTTTGGTGGGATACGGTTTAGATTACGATGGATTAGGAAGAAATCTAAAAGATATATATATTATTAACGATTAATAAAAAACGAATCTATTTCAAGATAGGTTTATCAAAATTACAAAACTATGTTAAACATTGTATTATTCGGACCTCCAGGTGCAGGTAAAGGAACCCAAGCAGCTAGATTAGTAGCCAAATATAATCTTGTTCACTTGTCTACTGGCGATATATTTAGAGCTAATATAAAAGGCGAAACTGAACTAGGAAAACTAGCGAAACAATATATTGACAAAGGAGATTTAGTACCTGATGAAGTAACGATTGGGATGTTAGAAAGTGAGGTTGATAAAAATAACGACGCTAATGGGTTTATTTTTGACGGTTTCCCAAGAACAACAGTTCAAGCTGAAGCTTTAGAACAGTTTTTGGCTTCGAAAAACACTCAAGTTTCAGTAATGCTTGCTTTAGATGTTGAGGATGATGAATTAGTGAAAAGAATCTTATTAAGAGCTAAAGATAGTGGTAGAGCTGATGATGCTGATGAAAGTATCATTAGAAACAGAATTGAAGTTTACAATAAACATACTGCTGTAGTTGCAGACTTTTATGCTGCTCAAAATAAATTTGAGAAAATCGATGGAGTTGGTTCTATTGATGAAATTTCTGAAAGATTATACAACGCTATTGATCAATAAAAAATGGCTGGAGGTACAAACTTTGTTGATTACGTAAAAATTTGTTGTCGTTCTGGGAATGGTGGACCTGGGTCTAAACATTTTCATAGGGATCGGCTTACCGCAAAAGGAGGTCCTGATGGTGGAGATGGAGGTCGTGGTGGACACGTAATTATAAGAGGCACAACGAACGAATGGACTTTATTACATTTAAAGTACCGTAAACATGTTATTGCTCAACATGGTGAAGGTGGAAGCCAGAGCCACAGTAGTGGTAAAGAAGGTACCGACGAATATTTAGATGTTCCACTTGGAACTGTTGCAAAAGATCCTGATACGGGCGAAATACTTTGTGAAATTACCGAAGATGGACAAGAATATATTCTTGTAAAAGGCGGGAAAGGAGGTTTAGGAAATGCTCATTTTAAATCGGCAACCAACCAAAACCCTCAGTATGCCCAACCCGGTGAACGCGGTAAAGAGGAATGGAAGATCTTAGAATTAAAAGTATTGGCTGATGTTGGTTTAGTTGGCTTTCCTAATGCTGGGAAATCGACTTTGCTATCCGTTGTTTCTGCTGCTAAGCCGCAGATTGCCAATTATCCCTTTACAACCTTAGTTCCCAACTTGGGAATTGTAAATTATCGAGATTATAAGTCATTTGTAATGGCTGATATCCCAGGAATCATTGAAGGTGCTCATGAGGGGAAAGGAATTGGACATCGTTTTTTAAGACATATAGAACGTAATGCACTATTACTTTTTATGATACCTATTGATGCTGATGATATCCAAAAAGAATATGCTATTCTTCTTAATGAACTTGGAGCTTTTAATAAAGAACTCTTGGATAAAGATCGTGTTTTAGCAATTACTAAAAGCGATATGTTAGATGATGAACTCATCGAAGAAGTAAAAGCAGAATTACCAGAAGGTATTGAAACTGTCTTTATCTCCTCTGTAGTGGGGAAAGGTATACCTGAGTTAAAAGATCTGCTTTGGAAAAAGATTAATACATAAAAAAGAATAAACTTAAGCATCAAAAAAAAAGTCATCAATGAGCTCGGATAAACCCCGGGCTCATTTTGTTTTTACTACTAAAGGAAATTTTCGTAGTGTCTCAATTCTCCAATAAATTAATTATTTTATCATCTAAATTTGTTCTATGACTAATTAATTTATTTAAAAATGAAAAAAAAATATTATTTATCGATTCCCCTCTTTCTAATCCTATTGCTATTTACGTTAAATCATAACGCTCAAGGGCTAAATGAAATTACTGGAATGAGAATCTATGAACACCATAGTGCTATCATCAATGGAGGAAATGGAGGAAGTGCTAATGGAACTCAATCAGGTTATGATTTTGTAAACCATACCTATTATAACAGTTTTGACCCCAACTCATTTGGCCCTTATACGATGGGTGAAGAGATGAATATAGACCTTGTAGAACATAATGGGCCTTATTCTTCTAATGCCAGCACTAGTTTTGGTTTTACCAGTGGAGTGAGTTCTATTTGGGCAGGAGATATTACAGGTAATGGTATTACGCTTTGGGTAAAAGCTCCCACAAGTTTTAATTATGGAATGCTTAACAATGCTAGTGTAATGGAAAGTACTTATAATTCTGGAACACCATCTATTTCGGTTGAAAGTGTTTCTGAAAACGATGTCTATATAGGAAGAATACGAAACACCAATGATTATGTTGCTATGCGTTGTTATAATGTTACTGCAACTACAGAAGATGTTTACTTCGATTTTGATTATAAATATGATGGGGGGTGCAATACAACAGGAGTTGATATACAATTAGCTTGTGGTTCATTCACATGGATTGATGGAAATACCTACACTAATTCTAATAATACGGCTACCCATACCCTAACTTCTTCTCAAGGGTGTGATTCTGTTGTAACGTTAAACTTAACAATCAACTCAACCATTAACACTACTGACACGCAGGTTGCATGTGGTTCATATACTTGGACTGATGGAAATACCTATACAGCTTCCAATAATACCGCTACCCAAACCTTAACTTCTATACAAGGGTGTGATTCTGTTGTGACGTTAAACTTAACAATCAACTCAACCATTAACACTACTGACACGCAGGTTGCATGTGGATCATATACTTGGACTGATGGAAAAACCAAAAC
>JAOASC010000008.1 GCA_025210295.1 Flavobacteriales bacterium
ACGCTAAGTATAGTTCGAGGAAATAGTATCACCTTAACCGATAATGTGAATGATGCAGATGCAGATTCAACCAATGAAATACAAAGGTTAAGTATCACAGGAAATGTAATTTCATTATCAGATGGAGGATCAAGTGTAACCATTCCGTCAAGTGCTGATAATTTGGGGAATCATACGGCTACTCAAAATATCGATTTAGCAACAAAGAAACTGGTAGGGAATGGAGGAAATTTGGGAGTGCTGATCAAAAATGATGGGGAAACTCGAGTAGAAAATCTTCCAGATTATAACCCTTTAACAGATAACTTATACGTGGTAGCCAATAGTTCGGGAGAATTACATCGAGTTTCGATTCTAGATTTAGCAGCTCAAATAAAATTAATCAATGAGTATCCAACAGGAACTGTATTTTGTACACCTGTACCAACAGCAATCGTTGATGTCGTAAATCCAACAACAGGAAAAACATGGATGGATAGAAATTTAGGAGCAAGTCAAGTTGCAACAAGTAGAACAGATGTTAATGCTTATGGAGACCTTTACCAATGGGGGCGTTTAGCAGACGGGCATCAATGTAGAACAAGTAATACAACTAATGCACTTTCAGCAAATGATATTCCTGGTAATGATAATATGATTATATCGTCTGGATCACCATACGATTGGCGAGTTCCTCAAAATCATAACTTATGGCAAGGGGTAAATGGAATAAATAACCCTTGTCCCAATGGGTATCGTTTGCCAACAAATGCTGAATTACATTCAGAGTATCAAAGTTGGAGTAGTGATGATAGAGCAGGAGCTTTTAGTTCACCTTTAAAGTTACCAACAGCTGGTTGTCGTTTACGATCGAATGGATCTCTATCACTTGTTGGGAGTTACGGATTTTATTGGTCAAGTACTGTCATTAGCGGTATTTTTTCTAGGTATTTAAGAATTACCGATACACATGTTAATATGCATGAAAACAGTAGGGCTAGTTTATTTAGTGTAAGATGTATTAAAGACTGAAATTAAAGAGGGTAGTTAACGCTATCCTCTTCTTATTGATATGATGAATTGAATAAAGCTATTTTTTTATAGGGAACTCATATTTTAAAAATTGATTAAAAGCTTCCCAATATAGATCATTTCCTATATTTTGAGACCACAAAGCTTTAGAGCCGTGGAATCCCATTTTTTGAGGAATGTATTGGTTGATTAAATGAAATTCAACGTTTTTAATTAATTGGGTAACTGTCTCGGCTTCTTTACGAGAAGAGGTTACAAAAAGAGGTTTGTCGAATCCTTTTAAAGCATCTTGAACCGAAAGTGTATCAAAATATTCTCCAGGGCTAAAAGCTGCAACAGCTTTAATTTTAGGATTATTTTTACCAATAAGTAAACAAAGAGAGGCGCTGTAGGAACTACCTACTAATAACACAGGTTTTTGAGTATAAGAATAGACATAATCAATAGCAGCTTCAATATCTTGTTGGGCACTCAAGTAATTTGTCGGTAAACTATCGGCTAAAGCGTTTAAATAAGAACGATTTTCAGTATCATTTATCGTTCCTCCTGAACGTTGGTCTATAGCGACAACAGAATAGCCGTATAAGTTAAGTTTTTTAGCTGTTTCTTTGTACTCACCTCTACTGTACCCAGCTTGATGACAAAGGATTATTGTAGGTGCATTTCGTTCCTTGATATAAATATCTGCAAATAGCCATAAACTATCTTTAGAGGGAAAAGAATCTAAAAAATAAGCTCGATTTTCAAAGGCTCTTATCGCTTTGGTAGGTGCTTTGGTGTTGTTATAGATAATAATACTATCAAACTGTCCCTCATCAACAATTGCTGTTTCTTTTAAGTTAGACTTTTTTTCAGCTGATGGTGTACAATTTAAGATTAAAATACTTATCGTAATATAGAGGATATGTTTGTGCATCAAAAATAAATGATTAGATAAATAACCTTTGTTTTTCAAAAATAATAAATTAAGGTATTCTAAGACAGAATTGAATAAAATTCTTAATTTAACGACAATTTTAGACAATGTTTTGTTTTTGGAATTACATCACCTGTTGTTTAAACGAAGAAAATGAAAAAATATTTATCATATATAGTACTTTTGGGTGTCCTTTTAACAGCTTGTAACAAAGGAGAAAAAGAAGTTAAAGAGGAAGTAACGGAAATAGCAACAGCATTTTTACGAGATTATTATTATAAAAGTTTTGAATATGCAAAACAATATGGAGATGATAAAACAAAGTCATTGTTAGATTACATTAATAAAAATGATCGGTTAAATTATCGTAATCAATATTTTGACAAGATAGATTCAGTAGCTTTAAAAGGAGAAGATTCAGCACTTGTTTATTATCAATACGAAAACTCCTATTATAAAAAAGATAGGCATGTCTTACCATTAAATAAAAATACTGGTCAGTGGAGAGTTAGTATCGAAAATAAGGATAATAGTGATTTTTATCGTTATGTTTTTGATTATTCTATTGAAGAATTAAGAGTTAAAAATTATCAAGATTTATCGAATGAAGAAATTGTAGAAATCCAATTGATAACGAAAACTTTTATTGATCAGGTTAACCATCCAAAATTGGTAGTTGGTTATTTAGGGAAAAATTCGGTGAAGTATTATGACATCCCTGATGTAGAAAATTATACTATTTCTGGGATAGGAAAGATGTGGGAAGATTTATCATCTTTTGACGTTTATTCTTCTTTAGATTTTGAATATGATGAAATGCTATCTATGCTTAATTATCGTATTTCTGAGATTGCTTCTGATAATTCATTTGGCGTGGCTGATGAAATTGAAGCCATATTAATAGAAGCATTTGGAGAGCCTTATAATAATCAGTACATGGAAGAGGGGAAGTGGTATAAATCTACAAGATGGTTTGTAAAGGGAAAGAATGAAATGATAGAGTTAATCAATAATGATAATGGAACATTAAATCTTAGTTTAACTGAAAGTGAGGATGAAATAGATAACTATTAAAAGTAGATAAGCCCCTAAAAAACAATCTTTACATTTAACTTATAATTAAAAAGTATTATCACAAGTTTTCTAAATACACCTATAGAGTTCTTAAAAGGAGTTGGACCCAAAAGAGCAGATTTACTTAAAAAGGAAATAGGAATATTTGTATATAATGATTTGCTCAACTATTTTCCTTTTCGATATATTGATCGTTCTATTGTTCACTTGGTAAAAAACACCTTGCATTTAACTGACCAAAATGTTCAGTTAAGGGGAAGTATTACTCAAATCAATAAAATTGGACAAGGGAGAAAACAACGATTAGTTGCTCAGTTTAGGGACCATACTGGAAGTATTGAATTAGTTTGGTTTAAAGGTATAAAATGGGTAGAACCTTCTTTAAAACTGAATGAAGAACTTATTATTTTTGGAAAGGTTTCTAATTTTGGAAGCAAGCGAAATATTGTTCACCCTGAAGTAGAAAAAGTTGTTTCAGGGAAACAATTGGCTGTAAATCTTCAGCCTGTTTATCATTCCACTGAAATATTGACTAGGAGAGGATTAAATGCTAAAGGGATAGAGAAGTTAACGAAAACTTTAATTTTACAGCTTAGTAACCAGGTACATGAAGTATTGTCTGAAACAATAAGAAGCCAATACTATCTTCAGGAGAGAGAATTGGCCTATAAACAGATACATTTCCCAACTTCTACAGATGCATTAAAAAAAGCTAAACACAGGTTAAAGTTTGAAGAGTTATTTTTCCTACAACTACAGCTCATTCGTCAAAATTTAGTAACAAAAAAAGCTACAGAAGGTTTTATTTTTGATAAAATAGGAACTTATTTTAATACTTTTTTTAGCACACATTTGCCTTTTGAATTAACAGGTGCTCAAAAGCGAGTGATTAAAGAAATCAGAAAAGATTTAGGAAGTGGTCTACATATGAACCGCTTATTACAAGGAGATGTTGGTAGTGGAAAAACGTTGGTAGCATTAATGTCAATGTTAATTGCCTTGGATAATGGCTTTCAAGCATGTATGATGGCGCCTACTGAGATCTTAGCAATTCAACATTTTGAAGGAGTGTCTGAGTTTTTAGCTCCTATGGGAGTAGAAGTTGCTTTGTTGACGGGGTCAACAAAAGCAGCTGAAAGAAGAAAAATTCATGCGGATTTGGAGAAAGGTACCTTGAGTATTCTTATTGGAACGCATGCTTTGTTAGAAGATAAGGTAAAGTTTAAGAATTTAGGTTTGTCAGTTATTGATGAACAACATCGATTTGGTGTGGCTCAACGAGCTAAATTGTGGAGGAAAAATAAACGTCCTCCCCATATTTTGGTGATGACAGCGACGCCTATTCCGAGAACATTAGCAATGACTTTTTATGGGGACTTAGATGTTTCAGTCATTGATGAATTACCACCGGGAAGAAAAGCCATCAAAACAGTGCATTATTTTGATTCTAAGCGTTTATCATTATTTCAGTTTATTGAGGATGAAATCAAAAAAGGGCGGCAGGTTTACATCGTTTATCCATTAATTGAAGAGTCAGAGAAGTTTGATTATAAAGACCTAATGGATGGGTATGAAAGTATAAAAAGACGTTTTCCGTTGCCTCAATATAATATTAGTATTGTACATGGGAAAATGAAACCTGCTGATAAGGAGTATGAGATGCAGCAATTTGCGCAAGGAAAGACACAAATTATGGTAGCCACCACAGTAATTGAAGTAGGAGTGAATGTTCCTAATGCATCTGTTATGGTGATAGAAAGTGCTGAAAAATTTGGATTATCCGCGTTGCATCAATTAAGGGGAAGAGTAGGTAGAGGAGCAGAACAATCTTTTTGTATTTTGATGACAAGTTATAAATTGTCAGAAAATGCAAAGAAGAGGATCGAAACGATGGTTCAGACCAATGATGGGTTTGAAATAGCTGAGGTTGATTTAAAAATGCGTGGTCCTGGTGATATTATGGGAACACAACAAAGTGGTATTTTAGATTTGAAAATAGCAGATATAGCAAAAGATGGACAAATTTTGCAACAAGCAAAAGATGCTGCTGCTCAATTATTAAAGCAAGACCCAAATCTTTCTCATAAGCAAAATTATTATACACGAATTACCTTGATCAATCGTATGAAAGAACGACCAAATTGGAGTAAAATTAGCTAAGTTTATTTTTTATAAAAAGAAAAGAAAACTAAAGCCCCAATGATGATCAACAGTATTATACCTATAGCAAAAGCTGTTTTTTTAGAAATAATTACATGTTGTTTTTTTAATTCATCTTCCCAAACTTCCTTGTTGTTTTTTATTTGTAATTGAACTTTTAAAGAGTCTTGGTACTGTTGTTTTTTTACGGCTTCTCCTTTAAGTTGATTGTTGACCCTTTTTAAATTCTTTTCACTAAAGATTAGCGCGTTATATTCGTCGTGTTTCTTAAAATAGAAGAGGGCATTTTTATAGTCTTTAAGTTTTTCATAGTTCTGATAAAGCTGAAGTGAACAATCTGCAATTAGTGAGGGATTTTGAATTTGAGTAGTAATCTTATAAGCCTCATTCAAGCTTTTGATGGCTGTATGATAGGCTTCTTGTTCATAATAAATTCTTGACAGGTTAATAAGAGAAATAGCTATTCCTTCGATATCATTAATTTCTTTTCTAATGCGTAATGATTGTTGGTAATAATGAGTAGCTGAATCTAATTGATATAAGTCAAAATGCATTTTTCCAATATTATTCATTGTTGTTGAAATTCCCATTTTATGACCAATTCCATGGAAAATTTTTAAAGCTTTTTGATAATACTTTAAAGCTAGTTCTAGTTCATTAATTTTTTGGTAACAAGCTCCAATATTATTATATACAATAGCTGCTCCTTTTTGATCATTATTGCTAAGCTTTAAATCTAAACTTTTAAAAAAATAAGTTAATGCATCTTCATTTTTTTCGATTGATTCATAGGCTTTGGCCAAATTATTATAAGATGTTGATAAAGCAATGGAGTCATTGATTTGTTTAAAATACGCTATACTCTCATTAAACCGTTTCAAAGCTTGATTTATTGCTCCGTTTTTAGTGTGGAGGACACCTATTTGCATAGAACTTACTGCAGCTTGACGTTCTAACTTATTTTTCTTAGCTAATTTATAGGCATTAAGGTTATAAAAAATCGCACTATCAATTTGATTTTTATGAGTGTATAAATAACCTAGGTTGGTGTATGTTTGTATTTCTCCCTCTTGGTCATTGGTTTGCTGTTTGAGCAAAATACATTGATTAAAATAGTTGATTGCTTTAGTATATCGCCCTTTATAGATGTATAGGTAAGCCAAGTCATTATAGACGACTGCTAATTTTTTCTTGAGAATAAAGTGATGCAATTCGGGAAGTTCTTTTTTTTCAGCTAAAAGGGCTGCTCTTTTAGCTGTTTCCCAATAATAAATCGCGCTATCATTTTTACCGCTATAATAAAAGTGGTCTCCAATTTCACCATATATTTTTACTAAAGTAGTGTCTAATGGATGATTCGTTAATTCCTTTTTTAAAGAATCAATGTTTTGAGTATAGTTGGTTTTTCCCCAGAATAAAAAATATATGAGTAAAAAAAACTTTAGTAATTTATAAGGGTTTAAACCCAATAACTGATACATCATCAAACTGCTCATTATCTCCTTTCCAATTTATAAACTCTTCTTTTATTTTTTGATGTTGGTCCTCCAGTTCTAATTCAGAAATAGAAAGTAAAAACTTTCTAAAGTTGGGATAAAAATATTTTTTATTCTTTAAACCACCTTTTTGGTCAGGAAAACCATCGGTAAAGATATAAAAAATATCGTTTAATTCTAATTTTATGCTTTTGGTACTAAAGTTTGGACTTTTTTTGCCTCCCAATTGAAAGTGATCTCCTTTATATTTGATGAGCTCCTTATTTCTTACTAAATATAAGGAGTGGTGCGTCCCAGCAAAATGCATTTCATTTTTATCAATTACACATAAAGCAATATCTAAACCATGTTTTGAAGTTTTTTCTTGACTTTGATTTAATCTTTTTTGTAAACGTAAATGTAACTCTTCCAATATTTTTTGGGGAGAAGTGATGTGATCGGCTATAATTTGGTTGAGAATATTGAGGCTAATTAAAGTCATAAACGCTCCAGGAACCCCATGCCCAGTACAATCAGCTAGTGCGATAATCTTCTTTTCATTTATTTTTGTAGCCCAATAGAAATCGCCGCTGACAATATCTTTAGGATTAAAATAGATAAAATGTTCTTTCAATAACTCATTAAAAATCGTTGGAGAGGTAAATGCAGCATCTTGAATGTTTTTAGCGTAATTAATACTGTCTTCTGTCGCTAACTTTTCTTTTTCAATCAATTGTTTTTGTTGATTGATGGTTTCCTTTTGGAGCTTTGTAACTTTCCATCTTCTAAATACAATGGCTAAAAACAATAAACTAACGAAAATCGCTAATGTGATGACAACAATAATATAAGTTCTTCTTTTTCGATTATTTTGGACAATAATTTCTTTTTTTTCATTAATTCTATTCAACTGTTGAATTTCATGCTGGTGTTTCAGTTGCATGATTTCCTGTTCTTTAATAAAAGAAAGTTCCGCTTGTTTTTTCCCAATCTCTTTTAAAACATGCTTATTGTTGAGAGAGTCTTCGATAATAGTATAACGTTCATGCCATTTTAGAGCTTCATTATAATTGTTATTCAATTTGTTAACTTGATATAACAATGAGGCAACTTTACTTTCTCTTGTGCTGTAGCTGTTTTGCAATTCTTGATGGAGTTGATTTAGTAAAGACTGAGCTACTTTGGGCTGATTTGCACTAATATACATTTCAGCTAATTTGATTTCAACTTCGGTTGTATAAAATTGATCGTTTAAAGCTTTTAATTGTTTTAAAGCTCTTCTATTCATTGCTATAGCGGTATCTAAAAAAAGCTTTGGATTGCTCATTTTTCCATCAGCTTGAATAGGAATATTTTCATTGTAAAGCGTTAGATAAGTAGAGCCTGTATAATGGTTGAGTAGCGCAATCCCTAATTGATCATTTACTTCATTGAATAAGACTTCTCCTTTTTCAAAATATTCGAATGTTAAATTGTACTTTTTTAATTTAGAGTAGGAGAGAGCTATATTTTGGTAGGAAATGGCTAAACTCCTTTTTTTCTTCAATTCTTTTTTGATGTTAATAGCTTGTAAGTGATATTCTACAGCTTTTTGATAGTCTCCTTGAGCATGAAAATTCATCGCAATAGTTCCGTATAATATGCCTACATACTGATTTTCATTATATTTTTTAGCAACATCTAAGGCTTGTATTAAATCTTCAAGTGCTTTATGGGAAAGGTCTTTTTGATCATAACATAAACTCCGGTTTCCATAAGCTCCAATGGTATGTTTAATTAAACTTTGATTGTCATCAATATAGGATATGATTCTTGAGAAAGCACTAATAGCTGAATCTAGTTGACGTGTTTTTAGATGGATAATTCCTTTATAATTTAGGGCAAAAACGGTTAATGTAGAATCAGGATATATTTTCAAACCGTCAAATATTTCTTTATTGTAATGTTGGGCAGAATCATAATTTTCTATGTTGACGTATGATCTGGTTAAATCGTGATAGGAACGCAGTAATTCGTCACCATTCTGATGAGACATTACGTTCTTAATGGAATCAATAATTTGTAATTGAGGCAAAGAAAGTTTATAACTGACTAATAGAACTATTAAAATGATTAACCGCATACATTCAAATTTTAAATCCTAGAATAGAGACGTCATCTAATTGCTCTTGTTGTCCTTTCCAATTTACAAATTCATCATTTAAATCCTGACGTTGTTCTTCTAACTCTAAGTGCACAATGCTCAATAATTTTTTTCTAAGCGTAGGGTAGAAGTATTTTTTCCCTTTTGGTCCTCCTTTTTGATCAGGGAAACCATCCGTAGAAATGTAAAAAGTATCTCCAGGTTGCGTTAAGATTTCGTGTTGCTGAAAGAGCGTTTCTCCATTACTACCTAATTGAAATTTCTGACCTTTATATTCGGTTAAACTCCCATTTCTTACATGATAAATGGGGATATGTACACCAGCATAAGTAACTTTTTGATCTTCCACCAAACAAATAGCGAGGTCTAATCCATGTTTAGAAGCATTACCGTCTTTATTATTCAA
>JAOASC010000009.1 GCA_025210295.1 Flavobacteriales bacterium
GAGTTCTATTAATGCTCCTGATAATATTGCTACTTACAATTGGACCTTTGGTGATGGGAATTCTTCTACCCTAGCTAATCCAAATCATATTTATGCCAATGAGGGAACTTTTCAAGTTAAATTAGTCTTAGCTAGTAATAATGGCTGTTTAGATTCAATGTTGACCACTACTCGCGTTAATCCTAAACCTACTGCTGCTTTTAATGTTAATGACGATTGTGTGAATATTGCTGCTCAGTTTACTGATAATTCTACGATTTCTTCTGGGAATATTACCAATTGGGAATGGAATTTTGATGATGGTACTCCACTTGATTTTAATCAAAATCCGTCTCATTTCTACTCGAATGATGGAACTTATCAGCCCGTTTTGATTGTGACTTCTGATTTTGGGTGTAAAGACACCATGGAGCTCACTACTAACAGGCATGCCATTCCTTTGGTCGATTTTGCGGCGGTTCCTGTTTGTCAATATGACTCGATTAGTTTTATCAATAATTCTTCGATTAATGCCCCTAGTACCATTTCTAATTGGATTTGGAATTTTGGCGATGGTTCTCCGTTTTCTGCGGCTGATAATCCGAAGCACCTATACAATTTGAGTGGAATTTATAATGTCTCTTTGATTGCTTCTTCTAATTTTGGATGTGTGGGTGATATTTCTTTACCGATTCAGGTCTACCCTATTCCTACTGCCAACTTCTCTAACACCAGTGTTTGTGAGAATAAACCTCCCATGTATTTTATTGATATTTCGGCTGTGAACAATGGTTCTATTACTCAATGGGAATGGGATTTTGGAGATGGTAATACTTCTAATTTTCAAATTCCTAGTAATGCTTATGCTTCTGCGGGTAGCTATGATGTTCAATTAGTTGTGACTTCGAATAATGACTGTGTGGATACTGTTGAGATTCCAGTTACGGTTGATCCTAAACCGAATGCGGATTTCCTTGTGGATATGAATGAGGGCTGTTCTCCTGTTTGTGTTACTTATGCCGATAACTCTACGGCTAATGCCACTAATATTGAGGAATGGCAATGGAATTTAGGGAATGGTGAGGGAAGCTCGCAACAGAATCCTACGACTTGTTATGTGAATAATAGCCCAACTGATGATGTTGATTATTCTGTTTCCTTGATTGTTAAAAATGACTTGGGATGTTATGATACGGTGGCGGAAACGAATTTAATTACTAGTTGGCATAATCCTGTGGCAGATTTTGAAATCACACCTGAGGAAACGAATATGTATGAGGGAGAGATTGAAACTTTTAACAATAGTATTGGTGCCATAACTTATGCTTGGAATTTTAACAATGGGGATTCTTCTGACCTTTTTGAACCTGTAGTTACATATAGTGATACTGGAACTTATAATATTGTATTGGCTGTAGCTACTGAAAACAATTGTGTGGATACGGCTATTGTTCCTATTTACATTTCTCCTGTGGTGAGTGTTTATATTCCTAATTCTTTTACACCAAATGGTGATGGACAAAATGATGGGTTTATTTATAATGGTTTTGGTATTGATCCAAACACTACGGAGTTTTCGATCTTCGACAGATGGGGAACTCAAATTTACTATACTGAAGATGGGACGCCTTGGGATGGGCGATACAAAGGTGAATATGCTATCCAAGATACTTATGTCTATAAGTTTAACTGTAAAGACGTGCTTGGTGATCCTCATGAATATATTGGTCATTTCTTTTTGCTCAGATAATTATTATTATTTAGGCAACTTTTTGACAAAATAGCGTCATATGTATACGAGTTAACCTTTTTTACTTATGAAACCATATAAAACAGCACTATTGTTTCTACTATTTATGCTCTTCCACACAGTAGGAATAAGTCAGTCTCAATTCAATATTAAGCCTTTTGAACGAAAAGTTTTTATCGAAAATAAAGGGCAATTTGCTGAGTACAAAGAAAGTTATGATGAACTTGATCAAAATAGACTTCAATTTATAATTGATAAAGATTATAAAATAGGATTTTATCCTAATAAGATAGCCTATTTATTTGCTGACATTAAAACATACAGTAAACATGACCCAGAGGGCAAGGGAAAACCAAAAGAGGAAAGACGCAAAGTAACCCAACAGTTAATTGAAGTAGAGTGGCTGAATGCTAACCCCAACCCAACGATTATAACCGCATCTTCTACCACTGCACAATACACCTATTCAGGGAAAAACAAAGACAATAAAAGCTTTTTTTATAACTGTAAAGGCTTTGAAAAAATAACTTATAAAAACTTATACGATAATATAGATGTTGTCTACACCTTTCACCCTCAAGATGGCTTTAAGTATAGCCTTATTTTACATCCTGGGGCAGATATTAACGCTGTTCAACTAAACTATAAAGGAGCTATCCCTGTTTTAAAGAATAAAACAATTACAATCCCAACGATTAATGGCATTATTCAAGAGCAAGCACCACTTACCTATTATTCTAAAAAACAACAAAATATCATTGACTCAAAATACATTTTAAATGGTTCAAAATTGAGTTTTAAATTGGGGGAATACGACAGGAATAAAACAATAGTTGTCGACCCTATAATTGTAGTCCCAGCAAATGCTAACCCAGCATACGACAATGGAGTCGATGACAATGGCAACATCTATGTATATGGAGGAACAAAAGTTGTTGAAAAATATGATCCCGCAGGAACTTTAATTTGGTCATTAACACCAGGAATAGATCGTGCGTACTATGGAGATTTATTAGTTGAAGGATCTGGTAATTTTTATTTATGTGAGGGATTTGTAATTGCAGGAGCAAAAACTTATAAATATGACCCAACCTCTTCATTAATATGGCAAAGTACATTTAATGGTCAATTTAGAGAACATTGGAGACTCGCTATAAATTGTGTAACTCAAAAGGTGATTGTTGCAGGAGGTGGGACAACTAATCCGACGCTTAATATTGCTGAAATAGATATCAATAATGGAACCTTAATTAATGCAAAAACGGTTTATAATGCTTCTCAAAGTGATGTTGCAGGATTAGCAGTCGATCAAACAGGAAAAGCATACTTAATCCATTCTAACCCTAATATTTTAACCTTTACAGATAATGCAAATAACACATTAGCCAATGTTAATGACGGTTATGGTTTTAGTGAAATAGGCATCTCTAGTTCTAGTTATTACCCTTCCAATAGTGCCAATGGCTATAATATGATGGTGGTTTCAGGACAATTTCTTTTTACAACAGACGGAGCTGTATTAAAAAAATGGGATATCAATACGCAAGCACTTATTTCCTCTGTAACAATTCCTGGCCCACCTCGACTTTCTAGCGGTATATTAGCGGACAATTGTGACAACTTATTTGTGGGAAGTAATGCTGGAATTTATCGATTTGACTTCAATTTAAATCAATTAGAGTTTCAAGCTACTCCTGCTCCTGTTTTTGACATTGCATTCTCTACAACTAATGCAGATATTATTGCTTGTGGAAATGGCTTTCTTAGTAATATTCCTATGGGCCGAGTAATGTGTGCTACTGCAACCAAAACTGTTACCATCGACTCATGTGAAACGACCAATAATTCCATTACAGTAACACCTCAAATTGGTTTGCCTCCTTTTTCTTTTTTATGGAATGATGGAAACACCTCTCCCTCTAGAAACAACCTGTCTCCTGGAACTTATACTTTAACAATTAAAGATAATGCTTGTCCCCCATCATTTATCTTTGATACGATAATCATACCTCCCAAATTATTTATTGGAGACTTTACAAACGATACTGTTTGTCTAAACAGTCCAACTCAATTTAATGGAACAATTGCTCAAACTCCAGGTTCAAACACTTGGAATTGGGACTTTGGAGATGGCAACACTTCAACTGTTCAAAATCCAACACACACCTACTCTTCTTCAGGAACTTATACAACGGTATTGATTATCGAAAACGATCAAGGTTGTTCAGATACAGTAACTAAAGATGTTATTGTATATGATAATCCTATTGCTTCATTTATCTATACGGATACTTGTCATAATGCTAATTCCGTTTTCACCAACAACAGTACCATTAATTTACCAGATGTTATCACCAATTATACATGGGATTTTGGAGATCAACAAAATTCAACACAAGAAAACCCAACACATCTATACACTAACCACAATACATACAATGTCAAACTAACGATCACAAGTGATAAAGGGTGTAAAGATAGCCTGATTCAAACAACTACAATTTTTCCCAACCCTATAGCCGATTTTAGTGTGACTAGTGGTTGTATTGATTCTACTCACTTCACTGACAATTCATCAATCCCCAATGGAACTATAGATACTTGGCAATGGGATTTTAATGATGGTGGACAGAGTAATTCTCAACATCCTGCCCATTTTTATTCTACCATTAATCAAAACTTTGCTCCAACGTTGATTGTCACCTCTAATCATGGATGTAAAGACACCACTACAGGCACTACAGTAAGATATCCATTTCCTCAAATAAATTTTACCTATACTCCTGATTGTTTTTATGACACGATTATTTTCAACAACACTACAACCATTGAAACTCCAGGATCAATCACTAGTTGGGTCTGGAATTTTGGAGATGGAACAGCTTTAAATACCAATCAACACCCTAATCACCTGTATCAGCAAGATGGGACATACACTGTGACTCTAATTGCTTCATCTACAAATGGCTGTGTTAAAGATAGTTCTATGCTTATTGAAGTTTACCCCAAGCCTGTAGCCAACTTTTCAAATACAACAGTATGTGAAAACTTTGATTTAACGACTTTTACTGATTTATCGACAGTATCATCAGGATCTGTATCAAGTTTTGAATGGGATTTTGCTTATGCCAATAATACCTCAGCCGTTCCAAACCCTACTTTTAATTATGATACTGCTGGAGTTTATAATGTTTCATTAATCGTTACAACTAATTACAACTGTAAAGACACCATAGTCATTCCAGTAACAGTCCATCCTAAACCTATTGCTGATATGCTTGCTAATGTTACTGAAGGGTGCTCCCCAATCTGTGTTGACTTCACTGATAACTCTACAACTCCTAGTAACTCTGGTCTTACAAATTGGAATTGGGACTTTAACAATGGTGAAAACAGTACTGAAGCATCGCCATCTTCTTGCTTTATTAACAACAGTAATACTAATGACCAAACTTTTACGATCTCTTTAATTGTTGGAAACGATTTAGGATGTTATGACACCATTATTAATACTGATTTAATCACCAGTTGGTACAATCCTATAGCTAGTTTTATACCATCTCCAGAAGAGACTAATATGTACGAAGCGGAAATCACAACAACTAATACCAGTATTGGAGCTAACTCTTATTACTGGAATTTTGATAATACAACTACAGCAACTGATTTTGAACCTGTAATCAATTACAGCGACACTGGTAGCTATAACATTATGTTAGCTGTAGCTACTTCTAATGGATGTGTTGATACCACATATCACCCAGTAATCATAAACCCTGTAATTAGTCTCTATATACCTAATACTTTTACTCCAAATGGTGATGGAGATAATGATTTATTTATCTACAAAGGCTATGGAATTGACGAAAAAAACACCCAATTTTATATCTTCGACCGCTGGGGTACGCTAATCTATTACACTGAGAACTCTAATCCTTGGGATGGTACTTACAAAGGAGAACTTGTTCAACAAGACACCTATATTTATAAATTAGTCTGTAAGGATGTTTTTGGAGAACAACACGAATACAAAGGACATGTTAATTTAATAAGGTAAAATTTTACCTTATTAAATTATCAATAAAAAAACCAACATAATAAGCAACAAAAGCTGCGACACCCCCCATTAAGAAAGTTTCTAGCGCACTTCTATACTTATTGACTTGATTAATTAATCCTTTAAAGTAACCGATAAAGAAAAACATTAATAGCGTCAACAAAGAAGATACAAAAAGTAAATTAATTTCAAGGGGACTAATATAGTCGATAACATAAATTAATAAAGGAATAAGCCCTAAAACGAAAAAGGATAAAAAGGTAACTAATCCTATTTTGAAAGGAGATTTTTTATCCTCAATCAATTCCAACTCTTCTTTCATCATTACATCCACCCATCGTTTTTTATCTGCTGTAATTACCTCCACTACTTGTTCTAACAATTTTCCTTCAAACCCTTTTCGTCGATAAATCTCCTTAATTTCTTCTCGTTCTTTATCTGGAATATTGTCTACTTCCCAATATTCGATTCTCTCTTGATTTTTGTAAAACTCTTTTTCCGACTTCGCTGCTAAATAGGCTCCTATCGACATGGAGAAACCATCTGCAAATAAATTAGCAAACCCCATAATAAGGATAATTGACGAATCTAAACTTGCTCCAGCAGCTCCAGCTACTACAGCAAAGGTGGTAATACTACCATCAATTCCTCCATAGACAAATTCCCCTAAATACTCTTGATATTTAGCCAGAAAACCTCCTCCACTCTTATGTAGTTTAAACTCAACATGGTTATTTGAAGGTTCTCCCATTTACATTATTCTTTTAGAATTGAAACAACTGTTTTTTCTATTCCATTGGTCAGTTCGAGTTTATATACTCCTTTCGCCAATTTTCCTAAAGATAATATTTTTTTAACGGTTCCCCTTTCTAAATCAATTAACCTTTGAAAATGAAGTTGTTTTCCTGCTAAAGAATAGATCGTAACAGTTAAATCACCTTGACTAGGATTATAAAACTCCAACTGTAAATCATCTTTAAACGAATTAGGATAAACTTTTAAATTCAAGACATTTTGTCCTTTTATCTGCTGGCTACCAATACTCGTTGTTCCCTTTGTAAGGTAGACTTTATAAGCAATATTACTTGCACTACTTTGCGTTCCATCATTAATAAAAAAAATATTTTCTCCAGTACTTTCAATTCCACCAAACACATACCCTATTAATGTACGTTCTAAAGGTAACGAATCCAGATAAAGAATTTCATGATTAAAGTAATCACCAAAAGGGATAAACTCAGCTCCAGAACCTACTAACGTTGGCATTTCTATCGGCAATTTAATTTCATTCATTGTTCCATTAGAATACCTTACAACTTTGCTTATTGTTTTTACAAATGGTACATTATCATCTTGAACTAAATTCCCCGAGTTATCCAAGGTATATTGACTCATTCCTCCAAAGAAAATAGTATTCATAGCATTTTCTACTCCATCATATACAGGAAGTTTGGCGCTATGATATTGACTAAGGTACTGACTAAATCCATTATTGACTTGATGATTAGTAGCAGTAATATCTACTGAATTTAAAAATGGTAGGTCTACAGTAGGTTGAAATACACCACTAAACGCAGTATAACCTAATTCACCATTAGGAAATATTTGAGGCGCCATATTATAATCTCTTCGATGGAGATTTGTTGCATCTACAGTTTCTGTATAATTAGAGACGGATAAATTTACTCCATCATCCATAAGATTGAATCGCTTTATTTTTTCGCTATACTCTTGAATAAATCCTGGTCCGTTATTGGGTCCCATTGGATTATACCTTCCATCAAACAACTGTCCTCCAACAATATAAAATTGGTTATTCAAATATCCCATTTGTCCACCTGTTACAGCAAATCTTGAATCATTAATTTGTCTAAAATAAGTTATAATACTCTCTTGATTAATAATTGCTCTAGCCAATTCATTGAGCGAAACTGATGATAAATAAGGGTAAGTGATGTGATCATTTTCTGTTGCACTGTATCCATATCCACCAGTTATATATAAAATAGAATCCCGCTGATAAAACTGTTGATTAGTTGCTTGTAATTGCTCAAATAAACTTGCTGGCAAAGTGCTTAATGCTTTTGACCAAACTTGATTTCCTACTGGATCAATAACATATACCTGTTTATTATTATCTTGTTCCAAAAAAGCTGCAAAAGGTTGTCTTCGATGCAAACCATCTATTCGTCCCCCAAAAACAACCCACTTTCCATCTGAAGTTTTCCCCCATGAATAAGAATGTACCCCAGGAGCATTTGTAATGGTCAAAGGTTCTATCTCTATCGAAAATTCGGTAGCATTTTGGCCAAAAAAATGTCCTAAAATAAAGACTAGGCCTATAATTAGTATACTTTTCATAACATTTTATTTCTTCTAAAAATAACATCCTATATTCTTTATTTCAGTAACATCTATTACATTAGCCAATTGAAAACAATATAAAACGGATGAATTACATCGAAACAATACTTATAACTCCTTGGCCTTGGTGGGTTTCTGGTTTAATGATTACTTTCACCATGTATCTTTTACTATTTTTTGGAAAGTCATTTGGGATGAGTGGCAATCTAAGAACAATGTGCTCAATTGGAGCTAGTAAATTTTCTGATTTTTTTAAGTTTGACTGGAAAAAAGAAATTTGGAATTTAGTTGTTGCTGGAGGCGCTATGCTAGGAGGGTTTACTTTCGCTAATTACCTGTTACCTCATCAAACTATCAACATCTCTGATGCTACAATTAGCGACCTCAACGAGTTAAATATTCATGTTGAAAAAGGACAAGTTCCTGTACTTCCAGAAGAAATATTCAGTTGGGAGAACCTTTTTACTCTTCAAGGGTTTATTATTATTGTTATTGGAGGTTTTCTGGTTGGTTTTGGAACTCGATATGCAGGTGGTTGCACCTCAGGACATGCTATCTCTGGACTATCGAACTTACAACTTCCCTCTTTATATGCTGTTTTAGGCTTCTTTACAGGCGGGCTAATCATGGTACATTTTCTTCTTCCTTATATTCTTCAACTTTAAGCAATAGACTATGAAAAAATTTATCAAATATGCTTTAATTGGCTTTTTCTTTAGCATCGTAATGTATAAATCTGAAGCATTGAGTTGGTTTCGAATTTATGAAATGTTTCAATTCCAATCTTTTCACATGTATGGAATCATTGGAACGGCTGTATTATCGGGAATTATACTCGTTCAGCTATTTAACCGTGGTCTATTAAAAGGCTACAGAAAAACGAAAATTGAAATCCCTCAGAAACGGAAAGGATTTACCAATTATTTTATTGGAGGTTTAATCTTTGGGCTTGGCTGGGGAATGGGAGGCGTTTGTCCAGGACCGTTATATATTTTACTGGGCTCAGGGTACTCAGTATTTATTGTTTTTCTGATTGCAGCTTTATTAGGAACATTTGTATATGGACTATTGAGTAAAAAACTTCCGCATTAACTCAAGTCATGAAAAACATACTATCTTTGCAGTATGATTTTAGGAAAAATAAACACATTAACAGCCAACAGAAAAACCGATAATGGTTTTTACCTTATTGACGAAAAAGAAAATGAGGTGCTACTTCCCAATAAATATGTTGAAGAGAACTTAAAAATTGGAGATTCGTTAGCTGTATTTATTTATAAAGATTCAGAGGATAGAATTGTTGCAACAACAGCAACGCCTACGATAAAAAGGCATGAATTTGCTTATTTAAAAGTTAAAGATGTTAATAAATATGGTGCATTTTTAGACTGGGGGCTAGATAAAGATTTATTGGTTCCATTTTTTGAACAAAAACAGAAAATGGAAGCAGGGAAAAGTTATGTCGTTTATCTTTACTTAGATCAAGAAACAGACCGATTAGTCGCTTCGAGCAAAATTGATGATTTTATTGAAGATGAAGATATCGACTTAATAGAAGACCAAGAGGTCAGCTTGATCGTAACTAAAAAAACAGACTTAGGTTTTAAAGTGATCATCGACCATTTATTTGAGGGCTTAATTTATCACAATGAAATCTTTCAATCCATTCAAATTGGTGATTCATTAACAGGTTTTGTAAAACCTTTAAGGGAAGATGGAAAAATAGATATCATACTTCAGAAATTAGGTTATAAAAATGTAAATGAACCTAACAGTATTTTAATTCTCGACAAAATAAAAGCCAACAATGGTTTTTTGGGGTTAAATGACAAAAGCTCTCCTGAAGCCATCTACAATGAAATTGGTTTGAGTAAAAAAGCCTTTAAAAAAGCGATTGGAGGTTTATATAAACAAAAACTTATTTTAATTGAAAAAAACGGACTTTACCTTACTAAATCATAAGATATCACATGCTAGCTGAGATCATTACTATAGGAGATGAATTATTAATTGGACAAACTATTGATACCAATAGCGCTTGGATTGGAGAGCAACTAAGTCTAATTGGTATAAGCGTTCAACAAATTTCTTCAATCACTGATAATGAACAACATATTATAAAAGCATTAGATACAGCAAGTGATCGTGCAGACATTATTATCATGACAGGTGGCTTAGGTCCTACTAAAGATGATATTACTAAACATACCCTTTGTAACTATTTCGATACAGAATTAGAACTAAACACTCCTATTTTAGAAAGATTAAAAGCGCGTTATGCAGCGTTTAACGTACCTCTAAATGAGGCGAATAGAGCGCAGGCAATGTTACCGAAATCTTGTACCGTTTTACCCAACACGAGAGGTTCTGCGAGTGGTATGTGGTTTGAAAAGAATGGAAAAGTATATATTTCATTACCTGGTGTACCCTACGAAATGAAAGGGATCCTTTCAGATGAGGGGTTTCCTAAATTAGTACAACATTTTCAAACTCCGACAGTCCTACATCGAACTATTCGGACTATTGGAATTCCTGAATCTAAATTGGCGGAAAGAATAGAAGATTGGGAAAATGATTTAAAAGAAAAAGGATTAAGCCTTGCCTATCTTCCTTCTCCTGGTTTTGTTCGACTAAGAATTTCTGGGGTGGATCATGATGGGACAAAATCAAGAATTATCGAAGAGAAAGTCGCGACATTACTAGACTTACTAGGAGACGCTGTATATGGTTTTGAAAAAGAAATTCTTGAAGAAGTAATTGGACAACTGCTTACCGATCAAAACAAAACCATTAGCTTGGCTGAAAGTTGCACAGGGGGAACTATCGCGAAATTACTAACTAATATTTCAGGCTCTTCCGTATATTTCAAGGGAGGTATTGTTTCTTATGCAAATGAGATAAAAATAAACGTATTACAAGTTTCCGCTGATGACATTAAGACCCATGGAGCTGTGAGTCAAACTGTTGTAGAACAAATGGCTACGAATGTAAGATCCATGATGGAGACTGATTATGCAATTTCAACTTCTGGTATTGCAGGACCAACTGGAGGTACTAAAGATAAACCCGTAGGGACAATATGGATGGCTGTTTCTTCTGCTGAAAAGACGGTAGCCAAAAAATATTTATTGCCTTACAACAATAGAGCCCGTAATATTATTGTGGCAGCAAATTATGCTTTAGAACTCTTAAGAAAAGAATTTTTAATTTAAGAGGATTGAGCTGTGAGTCATTCAAAATCCAACTCCTACTCTGCTCAGTTTGAAAAAGTATTTAAACGACTTTTTCCTTCTCCTTTTAGTATTGCTATTCTTTTAACACTACTTACTTTAGTACTGGCTATTGTTTTTCAAAAGCCAACTGACCAAACAACTTTTAGCTACCTTTACGAATTAGCAAATTACTGGGAAAAAGGAATCTGGAATAAAGGAGGAATGGTCTTTGCCTTTCAAATGATGCTAATGTTAGTATTAGGTTATTTACTCGCATTAAGTAAACCTGTTAATTTTTTAATTAATAAACTTGTACACTATTGTAATACTACTGCAAAAGCTGCCTTTACCATTACATTTTTCACCTTAGCTGTAAGTCTATTTAATTGGGGATTTGGATTAATATTTGGAGCTATTTTTGTAAAAAAAGTATTAGACTATACTGCCGAAAATCAGCTTAAAATACATACTGGAATTTTGGGAGCTTCTGGGTATTCTGGGTTAATGGTTTGGCATGGGGGACTATCAGGTTCAGCACCTATCAAAGCAGCTGAAGAGGGAAACATCTTATCGATGGTTAGCGATACAAACATTACTGTGCCCAATACCATAGACCTTAGTCAAACTATTTTTTCATCCATGAATATTACGGTAAGTACATTACTGCTTTTGATCGTTCCTTTATTCATGTATTTTATTGGAAAAAAATTAACTAGTAGCGTTCCTAATCCTCAAGAGAGCAGTATAAAAAAAGCCTCAACATTTCATACAGCAACTGGGATTGAGCGATTAGATTATTCTAAATGGTTTGGAAAAATAATAGGACTATTAATTCTTACTTACCTTCTATTGAGGTACTTCTTCCACAACACAGCAGAAAGCCTCAACTTTATCACTCCAAACTTTATTAACTTATTACTCATTGCATTGGTTTTACTTTTAATGAACTCTGTCTCAGAACTGCTTCAAAAGCTAGAAAAGGCTATTGGTAGTTCGGCAGGAATTTTAATCCAATTTCCTTTATACTTTGGAATTATGGGAGTTATGAAAGAAAGTGGTCTGTTGAATGAGATTGCCCAATACTTTGTTACCGTATCCTCTACTTCTTCTTTTCCTATCCTCACTTTTTTTAGTGCTGGGTTAGTCAATATTTTTGTTCCAAGTGGAGGTGGACAATGGGCTGTACAAGGACCTGTTATTATTGAAGCTTCTTTACAAATGGGTATTCCTTTAGGGAAAAGCATTATGGCCCTTGCTTACGGGGATCAAATTACTAATATGCTTCAACCTTTTTGGGCGTTACCTTTATTGGGGATTACAGGTTTAAAAGCTAAAGATATTTTGCCTTATACACTACTATTAATGCTAGTTGGAAGCTTTATTTTTCTGTTGGGGCTATCCATTTTTTAATCCACCTGTCATACTTTTGTCTTTTTAGAAGTTTTAATTTGGCTCAAAGCTAATATTTCTCATTATTTCTCTAATTTTGCTGATTGTATGGAAAGAGTAGCAACTATTTTAGAACAATTATCCCCTCTACAAGAGCAATTAAAAACACATTCGTTATACCAAACGATCGAAAATGTTCGTGACATTCAACTTTTTACCGAAAGTCATGTATTTGCAGTTTGGGATTTTATGTCACTTTTAAAAGCTCTACAACAACAGTTAACATGCACCACTTTACCATGGACCCCTGCAAAAAATCCAACTTTAGCTCGCTTTATTAATGAAATAGTTCATGGGGAAGAAAGTGATGTAAATGCTAAAGGCGAGGCAAAAAGTCATTTTGAAATGTACTTAGAAGCCATGGAACAGCTTCAAGCTGACACCTCAAAAATAACAAGTTTCATTAATTTAATTGGAGAAAACAAAACAATAACCGAAGCTTTAGAACAACTGAATCTTGATTCAAAAGTCACCAATTTTGTTCGTTTTTCATTTGACATCATAGCAACACAAGCACCTCATAAAATTGCAGCTGCTTTCACTTTTGGAAGAGAAGATATCATCCCAGATATGTTTATTGAAATCTTAAAGAATGCAGAAGACAAAGAGCATCAATACGATCAGTTCATTTACTATTTAGAACGCCATATCGAATTAGATGGAGATGAGCACGGACCACTTTCGCTTCAAATGATTACTGAATTATGTGGAAACAACTCCACCAAATGGGAAGAAGCATTAAGTGTTGCTATTCAAGCCTTGGAACATCGAATTGAATTATGGACAGGAATTGAAGAGCAACTATTAAGCACAAAAGAAACTGCATTTATCAGTTCCTCTTTCTAAATTATTTATTAATCATTTTTTAACCTTTATTTAACATCTTTATCTAAAAGTACTGATTTTAAAGTTTTTAATTAAAATGAATTCGTCTATATTCGTCTTAATTAAATGAACTTTTGGGAGAAAATATCAAATATGGGGTTAGATTTAACCCTTAATCAATCTCAACAGAGAAAGATTATTTTAACCAATCGGTTAGTCTATTTTTCTTTTGTTACAATTTTGACATTTGTACCGTTACTATATGTTCTTAAAATTGATGCACCTATATTTCCGACCCTATTCATGTTATTTATTTCTTTACTATCTTTCTATCTAGCTAAGAAAAAAAAACATCAACTAGCGCTCTTACTATTGGTTATCGTCCAAATAATTTATGTGATTACTTTAAACGCCATGCCCCAACTAGTGGCTCCAATATATTTAGGTGTTATATTGCACTTATTTTTAATTCCAGCTATGTTAGTTGGAATTGTTCTTTTAAAAAAAATAAAGCATAGTTTACTTTTTACTGGCTTTATTATAGCTGTCTATCTATTAATTGAAGTTATTAAATTTCGAAGTCAAATTAGTTCTACAAGCATTTCTACCCCTTTTTTTATTCTATATATTTTTGATGTTATTATTATCTTTTTTTCTATTTACTACTACATCTCTCAGTTTAAATCAATTGATAATGGCTATATAATTGACATTATTAAACAACAAAAAAAAATAAAGAAGCAGCACCTTGAGTTATCCAAAACACATGATAAAATTAAGCAATCTATTGATTATGCATTAAAAATTCAATCTGCCTTACTTCCCCATACTGATACCATAACTACAATAATAGACAACCATTTCTTATTGTATTTACCTAAAGATATTGTTGCAGGAGATTTTTACTGGGTTGAAGAAGACGAAGATTATAAATACCTTGCAATTGCTGATTGTACAGGTCATGGAGTTCCCGGAGCTTTAGTTAGTATTGTATGTATCAATGCTTTAAATAGAGCCATACATGAATTCGAGCTAAGTAATACTGGAGCAATTTTAGATCAAACAAGAGCAATTATTATAGAGGAACTTAATGATTCAAAAAACCATATAGCAGATGGAATGGATATTAGTTTACTAAAAATTCCTAAGGATAATAATACAACCAATTTAATGATAGAGTTTTCTGGAGCGAATAACTCCATATATATCGTTAGAGATAATCAACTAATTGAATTCAATGGATGTAAACAACCTATAGGTAGCCATATTAATATGCAGCCTTTTAAAACACAAAAAATTCCAGCATATAAAAATGATACAGTTTATCTATTTACAGATGGCTATCCGGATCAATTTGGGGGCGTTAAAGGGAAAAAATTCAAGAAAAAACCTTTTAAAGAGTTGTTATTAAGTATCTCAAACTTACCTCCAAGAGAACAATCAGTACAATTAAAAAACACACTAAACAGTTGGAAATCTAATATTGAACAGGTAGATGATATTACAATACTTGGCTTTAAATTATCATGAGTTTATGGAATAAAATATCGACTATTGGGGTTACTCCAGACACTCCTTTTTCTCTTTATAAAGAAAAGAAGCTAACGAATAGATTTTATTGGATTATATTCTCAATACATCTACTCTATATCCCCGTTATTATCTTTCTTAAATTAGATCGTTTATTTATTCCTTTTGGATTAGTTATAGCTTCTTTTGCTTTAATTTTTTCTTTTTTAAAAAGAGGGAAGCATGAACTAGGTGCTTTTCTAATTTTAGTTACTGAAACAATCTTCCTCTGCTTCATTTCAACTTTAGGTTATGAAGGATATTTCTTTTTCTACCTCATTCCATTATATATTTTAGCTATGATTGTTATCGCTAACAAAGCGCTAAGTCTCAGTATAACTTTAATTTTAATAGGTGTTTTTTTGATTAGTAGTTTTTTGCAACATCATTTTTATGACCCTAAAATTTCATCACCTACATTAGCTCAAATCTTTTTTATCATCAATAATACCATTATCATTCTTATCAGTGTTTATGCCATTTTCCATTATAAATTAATCAACAGAGAATACGAGCATAACCTTAATTTTCAAAAAAATAAAATTGAAAAGCAACACAAAGCATTAAACAGCCTTCACAAAGACGTTCAAGATTCTATTAATTATGCACAAAGAATACAAAAAGCAATTCTCCCTTCTTCTGCATTAATAGCTAAACATTTTAAGCAAAACTTTTTAATCTACAGGCCAAAGGATGTGATATCAGGTGATTTTTATTGGTTACAAGTTATTGGTGATGATATTTTATTTGCTGTAGCTGATTGTACTGGCCATGGAGTACCTGGAGCTATGCTAAGTCTAATATGTCATAATTCTTTGAATAAATCTGTTAAAGAATTTCATTTGAAATCGCCATCTCTGATCTTAAAAAAGACGAATGAATTAATTAGTTCAACCCTCATGAATATTAATCAAAGTAATATAGATAAAATGAATATTTCTATGATTAAACTCCCTGTAAACTACCCTAAAAAAGAGCATTTCCAATTAGAATATATTGGTATTAATCAACCTCTATTTTTAATAACTGAAAACATACTTAAATCCTTTTCTCCCAATCGTCGACTCATAGATTCTGAACAAACTCAAGTTAGCTATAACACACATAAAATAACGATTAACAAAGGGGATTCTATTTATTTGTTTACTGATGGGTTTTATACTCAAATAGGAGGTAACAACAATAAAAAACTAAAAAGCAAGAACTTTAAAAAATTAATTGAAGAAAACAGTCACCTAACTCTTAATCAACAAGAACAAAAATTAAATGATTTTTTTTATGAATGGCAAGGAAGACTGCCACAAATTGATGATATTTGTATCATAGGGTTAAAATTCTAGACTTATGAAAAAGTATGAATGGAGAAAACAAGAAAAAGAAATTTACCTCCCAAAAAACAGGCCATCCATAATTACTACTCCTGAGTACCAATTCATAACTATTAAAGGTGAGGGAAACCCAAACAATCCAAATTTTGGAGAATACATTAGTGTACTCTATTCCTTGTCTTATGCAATTAAAATGACCTTAAAAAATTTACCTTCTCCACCAAAGGGGTATATTGATTATACTGTTTATCCATTAGAAGGTGTTTGGGATATTAATGAAGAGGCTAAAAAACGTTTTAATGGGAAACTCAATAAAGATGATTTAATTTTTACTTTAATGATCCGACAACCCAATTTTATTTCAAAAGATTTCTTTTTAGAACAATTGGATTTAGTAAAAAAGAAAAAGTATCACCCACTTTTGGAACAAGTGAAATTTGAGAAAATAAAAGGAGGCCAATGTGTTCAAATGTTACACATTGGAAGTTATGATAATGAACCAGAAAGTTTTAAAATAATGGAGGAGTTTGCTGCTTCAGAAAACGTTAAAAGGGTTTCTAAAACACATCGTGAAATTTACCTCTCAGATTTTAGAAAAGTACCAGAAGAAAAATTAAAAACAATATTAAGGTTCAACATTGAAACGAATTCATAACTTCATCCAATAAAAAATAACATTATGAAATTAGGAGCATTCTCAGTTAGTTTATCAGTTAAAGACTTGAACATTTCCAAAGCGTTTTATGAAAAACTAGGGTTTCATGTTTTTGCGGGAGACTTCAAAATGAATTACCTCATCATGAAAAATGGAAATACTTTAATTGGTTTATTTCAAGGGATGTTTGAAAACAACATTCTTACTTTTAACCCTGGTTGGGATGAAGATGCTAATTTATTAGACAAATTTGATGATGTAAGAACCATTCAACAACAACTAAAAAAAGACGGGGTCTCAATCGACAAAGAAGCAGATTCCACCACTAACGGTCCAGAAAGTATTGTTTTAACCGACCCTGATGGAAATGCTATTTTGATAGATCAGCATGTTTAAGCATCATCTTATACAATCAATATTTCTAACGATACTTGCTAAGTAGCAACCGAGCTTTTTCAAAATTATTATTTAGTTCTTGACGGTTTATAGCTGTACTTCTAGTTAAGCAAGTCATTTCTATTGCCAAAGCCCCATATTATTTGTATATTGCAACGCTTAAAAGAACGTTAATAATGACAACTAAAACTGCAACAGTTAAAACAACATCAATCAACGAAGAACAATTAATAAAAGGATATCGTCTAATGCGGACAGCAATGTCTTTAACCGAATTGTATGAAGCAAATAAGGCTATTACAGCTAAATATGTTCATGCAACTTCTAGAGGACATGAAGCGATTCAATTGGCTGTAGGAATGCAACTAAAACCACAAGATTTTGTTGCGCCATATTATAGAGATGACTCTATTCTATTGGGGATTGGAATTACTCCTTTTGAATTAATGTTACAAGTTTTAGCTAAACGTTCAGATATTTTTTCTGGTGGGCGAACCTACTATAGTCATCCTAGCTTAAACAGACCTGACTTTCCAAAAATACCACATCAATCATCAGCAACTGGAATGCAAGCCATTCCTACTACTGGTGTAGCCATGGGAATTCAGTATAAAGAACAAACAGGACTAGGTGAAGATGAAAAAGAAAAACCTGTAGTTGTTTGTTCACTTGGAGATGCCTCTTGTACTGAGGGAGAAGTTTCTGAAGCTTTCCAAATGGCTGCTTTGAAACAACTTCCTATTATTTACCTTGTTCAAGACAACGAATGGGACATTTCCGCTAGTGCAGATGAAATTCGTGCGCAAGATATCACACATTATGCCCAAGGTTTTAAAGGTATGGATGTTGTTACTTTAGACGGTTCAGATTTTACACAATGTTACAATGCAATGAAAGAAGTCATTAATACTGTTCGTAAAGAACGTAGACCTTTTATTGTTCATGCTAAAGTTCCGCTACTTAATCACCACACAAGTGGAGTAAGAATGGAATGGTATAGAGATGACTTAGAAGAAGCTAAATCTAGAGACCCTTATCCTGTATTAAAAAAGCAGTTACTTGACTTAGGAGTTCCTGAAGAGCACTTAATAGAAATAGATGAAGAAGTTAGCCAAATTGTTCAAGCTGATTACGAAAGAGCATTAGCTGAAGAAGATCCTAAACCTGAGGATTTAACAGATCATATTTTTGCACCTACACCAATTACTGAAGAAAAAGGAGAACGTTCTCCCCAAGGAAAAGAAAAAACGGTAATGGTAGATTCTGCTCTATTTGCAATAAGAGAATTAATGGCTAAGCACCCTGAGTCATTATTGTATGGGCAAGATGTAGGACATCGTTTAGGAGGCGTGTTTAGAGAAGCAGCAACTTTGGCTCAACAATTTGGTAATGAACGTGTTTTCAATACTCCTATCCAAGAAGCATTTATTATTGGGAGTACAGTTGGTATGTCTGCTGTAGGGCTTAAACCTATTGTTGAAGTACAGTTTGCTGATTATATATGGCCTGGGCTCAACCAATTATTTACTGAAGTGAGTCGTTCTTATTATTTATCTAATGGAAAATGGCCAGTAAGTATGATTTTGAGGGTACCAATTGGTGCTTATGGTTCAGGAGGTCCTTACCACTCTTCTAGTGTAGAGTCTGTAATTACTAATATTAGAGGAATTAAAATTGCCTATCCTTCTACTGGAGCAGATTTAAAAGGATTAATGAAAGCTGCTTATTACGATCCTAACCCAGTTGTAATACTTGAACATAAAGGACTATACTGGAGCAAAATAAAAGGTACTGAAGGAGCTATGACAATAGAACCAGATGAAGACTATGTTATTCCTTTTGGTAAAGCTCGAACTGTTTTAGAAGCTGAAGAGCAATTCATTAAAAACGGAAGTTCTATCAGTATCATTACTTATGGAATGGGAGTTTACTGGGCTACAAAAGCAGCAAAAGATTATCAGGGACAAATAGAAATTATTGACCTTAGAACATTGAATCCATTAGATAAAGAAGCGATGTTTGAAGCAGCTAAAAAACATGGCAAAGTGATGGTCGTTACTGAAGAATCTGTAGAGAGTACTTTCTCACTTGGTTTAGTTGCTCGAATTCAAAAGGAATGCTTCCAATATTTAGACGCTCCAGTAGAACTAGTTGGATCAGTAGATACACCTGCTATCCCCTTAAACTCTGTTTTGGAATCAACCTTATTACCTAATGCAGAAAAAGTAAGCCATGCTATTGGACAATTACTCAATTATTAACTAACATGATTTGGAAAGAGGCGATTAATCTTGACCAGCTCAATAATACTCCTGAATATTTAGGGAGTTTTTTAGGTATACAATTTACTGAGTGGACGGCAGATTCCATAACCGCAACGATGCCTGTTAATAAAAAAACACATCAACCATGGGGTGTTTTACATGGAGGTGCATCAGTTGCTTTAGCAGAGACTATTGGTAGTTATGCCAGTAGTTTGATTGTTGACTTAAAGCGATTCAAACCTGTTGGACTTGAAATTAATGCGAACCATATTAGACCTGTAACTGATGGAATAGTAAAAGGGATTGGCACTCCAATACATATTGGTCGAACAACACATATTTGGGACATTAAAATCTATAATGAACACAATAAAATTGTTTGTTCAAGTCGCTTAACTGTCGCTATTATTGAAGCCAGTTAAATAACTACGCTATTGTTTTAAGTTTTAACTTCTATGAAAGTATGGTTCGAATATGAATATGGTTATGTCAATATAGATACTCATTACCTCTACTTAACGCGCTCTGGGAATTGGTCTGAGACCACTAAATTAAAAGAGCTATCCACTCATAAGAAAAGCAAAAACATAAAAGGTTTAAGCGTTATTGTTATACTTCCAATCATAGGTTTCTTATTGTTTGGGGGGATTCTTTATCAGCTAAACTCAAACAGAATCAGTCTCACACTACTTATAGGTTCATCTTTACTACTTTTTTTCTTATACCAATATATGAAATCTGAAATTGGAGACCGTTATAAAATCAACTTAACTAAAATAGTTGAGATACAATTCGAAGACAAAAATTGTAGGATTCATTTTTATGATGCAGATAATGAAATGAAAGAAACTGAATTAGTAAACATCTCAGATAAAGGATACGAGACACTTAAAAAGTTAAAATCTTATCTATAATACAACCAATTTTTTATTTTTGCGTCTTTAATGCATTATGAAAAACATTGTTGCAACGTTTATATTTATCGCTACTACTCTCCCCCTATTGGCTCAAAAAGGCAAAAATGGTAGTTTAACTGTTTCCAATACTACTATTGTAAATGAATTTACATCACTTGTGAATGATGCGAACACAGGAGATACGCAATTAACACTAACACAAACAACTTTAAATAATAATAACCGCTTTAATTCCCCGCTTTCACCTGGCGATTTAATTCTAATTATCCAAATGCAAGGGGCTAGTGTTAATGCTTCAGCTGAACCATGGACAGGAAACGGAATCTATGGGCTTCCATTATCACCACAATGGGGTGAAATTACGAATTATAACAATTGTGGAAACTATGAATTAGCAGAGGTTGCAACTGTTAACTCAGCTACTGTCATTACACTTAGATGTAGCTTAAAATATGATTATACGGCTTCAGGAAAAGTTCAAATTGTAAGAGTACCTCGTTTTACTACACTTACTGTAAACGACACCTTATCTACTGAACAATGGAATGGAACGACTGGAGGAATATGTGCTATTGAAGTAGATGGAGATCTCAATATCAATGCTAATGGAGTTATTAATGCTACTGGACTTGGTTTTCGAGGTGGAACTTCAGGATTATATAACAATATATGGGGTTCTGGAGACTTTGCTTCAATAGATCCAACCCACGGCGGGATGAAAGGAGAAGGTATTGCTGGATATACCACAGATTATACGCCTATGGGAGGACAATATGGAAGAGGAGCTCCTGCCAATGGAGGTGGAGGTAGCGCTTCTCATAATGCTGGTGGAGGTGGAGGTGCCAATGCTGGAGACATAATAAATTGGCAGAATGGCGTTGGAGTACCTAATGTAAACTATAATGCTGCTTGGGGGCTTGAAACACCAACAATTGCTAATATTTCGGCTTCAGGAGGAGGAAGAGGTGGCTATACCTATTCATCCAATAATCAAAATGCAAATACAACGCCTCCAGGCGATTTTGCTTGGGGCTCTGATAACAGAAGAAATCAAGGAGGTTTAGGAGGTAGACCTTTAGATTATTCCAACAATCGTCTATTTTTCGGAGGTGGCGGTGGATCAGGAGAACTTAATGATAGCGAAAATGAGGGAGCCAATGGAGGAAATGCTGGCGGCCTAATTTATATTTCAACTTATGGTAACATCAATGGTGCTGGAAAAATTGAAGCAAACGGTGAAAATGGTGAAGATGTATTTACCAATAACCCTCCTACTTTTAGTTATGCTGGAAATGATGGAGCTGGAGGAGCTGGAGCTGGAGGAACAATAAAAATAGAAAACATTACAGGTTCAACTATTGGAGGAGTAACAATTAATGCTAATGGTGGAAACGGAGGAAATCAACAACTTCAAAGGGGACTATTCTTTTTTAACTTAATTGACGAAGCTGAAGGTCCTGGTGGTGGCGGCGGTGGTGGCTATGTGTCAATACCAACTAATACCGCTACAATTAATGTTAATGGAGGAGTAAATGGTGTTACCAACTCTGATGCTCTTACCGAATTCCCCCCTAATGGAGCCACTAGTGGCGCTAATGGATTAGTAGCTAATGGTAGCTCTGTAATTAATCTTCAAGCTAATGGAGACACTATTTGTATGGGAAATTCAACAACTTTGACTGCTAATATTCTACCTACACTTCCTACAAATTCTACAATAATTTGGTATGATAATGCGTATAATATGATCGGAACAGGAACCAATTTTTCAACTGGAACAATCACCAATGATACACTCTTTCATGTAGGAGTTTGTCCAGGAAACCTTTCTGTCGCTGTTTCAGTTATAATAGGAGCTTCGTTTTCAGCCGACACTAATAATCTACAACTCACAAATGAACATTGTAATAGTGCCGACGGTAGCATTACGGGAATTAACATTATTGGAGGTTCATTACCCCTTACCTATTCTTGGAATGGAACCCCGACCAATAATTTAGACACCAACAGCCTTTCCTCAGGAAGCTATCAACTGATTGTTACAGATAATGACGGTTGTTCTTCAGAAATTGGAACCTATACTCTAATTAATGAAACTGGTCCAAGCATTGATAACAGCTCACTGAACACTCAACATGAAACGTGCAATAATAATAATGGAGCCCTAACAGGTATTACAACTAATGGAGGCTCTGCCCCATACCTTTACACATGGAATGGTAACTCCTCTCCACTTGCAATCTCTAATTTGAGTGCTGATACTTACACTTTAGTTGTAACAGATACTTATGGATGTAGCGACTCATCAAGTTATATCATTAACAATATACAAGGTCCATCAATTGACACCTCTGCTCTGCTCATTACTCCTGAAAGTTGTGAAAATTCGAATGGAGCCATTTCAAACATTAGTGTTCAAAACGGTAGTGGTCCTTTTGAATATAACTGGTCCAACAATGATACGACATTAGCTATTGATAACTTGACGACAGGAAACTATACTTTAATTGTTAATGATGTTAACAACTGTATAGACTCTATCACATTCTTTGTTAATGAATTAGGATTCCCTAATGCAGGGTTTACACTCAATGATTCTGTTTTTTATACTGATGAAGCATTTTCTATAATGAATTCTGCTAGTTCAGATGTTGTCAATTGGAATTATAATGCGGGAAATAATACAACTCACAATTCTCCTAATCCAACAATGGTATATGCTATCCCTGGGACTTATCAAATTTGTCAAAACGTTACCAATAATAGTGGTTGTGAAGCCAGCTTTTGTACAATTATAACCATCATCGAAGAGCAACTTCCGTTAGTAATCCCCAATGTACTTACACCAAATGGTGATCATCAAAACGATATTTTTACAATTATCAATTTAACTGAGCATACTTCTCTTCAAATTATGGATAGATGGGGAACTATTGTTTTCCAAGCTAACCCTTATCAAAATGATTGGGATGGCAAGCATACCAATGGGCAAAGTTTATCTGAAGGAACATATTTCTATATTTTAGAAAATGAAAATGAAACAAAAACGGGATATTTTAGCTTGATCAAGTGAAAAAATTGATAACCATATTACTTATAGGCTGTGTTTCATTAATTAAAGCACAACAGTATACACATCATCAAATTAGTGGTAATTATGGTCGGGGATTGTTAATGGGACATTTAGCACGAATCAGCCATCTACCTCAAAAATCAAGTAATCTTTTTGAGCTTAATTATACAAAATATGGAAAAAACTTGCCAGGTTTTGGTCTCGGAATTAACTATATTGAATCAGGAAATCAGGCCTCAATTGGATCTATTACTGGAGTTTATGGCTTTACAGACTTAATATTCAATAAAAAAGATACCACATTGAGGTTTAAAATTGGCTTTGGAGCTGGCTATGTTGAAAAAATCTATACCCCTAACAACAACAACAAAAACATTGCTATTGGGAGCCACCTTAACTCAAATGTTATCTTTAGGATAGAAAAAAACGTATTACTGAATAAACATGCTTGTTACTTTGGAGCTGGATTAACTCACTTCTCTAACGGTTCTTCACAAACGCCTAATTTAGGACTCAACTTTTTAAGTCTAAATATAGGCTATTCATTATACCAGCCCAAACAAAAAAATGTGACTTATACTCCACAAGCAATCGACAGTCAAAATAAGCTTTTCTATGGTATTGCCTACCGAATTGGTATAAGAGAAAATTTTGAACCATCAAGAAAAAAATATACAATACACACTTTGAGTCCGTATATTAAATACACCAAAAACCATAAGAGAAACTACTTAGGAGGCTTAGATATATTTTATAATCCGAGTATCCAGTTTTACGGACAAGATCTTTCTCCAATACGTTTAGGAGGGTATCTAGGAAAAGAATGGGGTATTAACCGTTTACTTCTAGGAATAGACATTGGTTTTTATGTGTTTGATCAATACAAAGAAAATGGTATTTCCTATCAACGTTTAAACATTCATTACTTCCTCAGCGAAAAAATCAAAGCCACTTTCTTATTAAAGTCACATTGGACTGTAGCACAGGCGTTCCAAATCGGGATTGCTTATGAATTAAAAAAATAAGAAATAATACTAATAAATAGATTAGAATACATTAAATTTAGCTTTACAAAGCTTAATTTAGGTTTTCTATGAAATTGATCTCTACTGTCTTTTTATTTTTTATTTTTTTTACTCCCCTTTATTTGCTTGCCCAAAACGAAAAAATTGATTCGTTAACACTTCTCATCGAAAACGCCTCTCCAAATGACGATACCACGATCATTTCTGGACACTATGACATTGCCTCTGAACTAATTAATATAGGTAAATATGAAGCTGCTAAAAAGGAGTTAAAAGTTATGGCCGACTTATCTGAAGCAGCTAATTATGAAATTGGAAAAATCAAAGCTAAATATGGACGAGCAAATATCCATATTTTTGAATCTGAAAACGAGGAAGCACTAACCATATTTCAAGAAATTGAGAATCAAATTGATACTAAAGGGTTAACAGAAGAAGAGAAGTCCCAATTTATGAGCCCTATCTATTCTTCTATGGGGAATATTTACGATTATTACTCTGATTATGGAAAAGCTTTAGAATACCATACCAAGTCTATACAAATTGCTAAAAAGCTAGGTAATGATGTTAACTATGCCATTGGTTTAGGAAATATAGCCAGTGTATATCAAAAAACAGGAGATTTAGATGAAGCAATTGAATACCAACTCAAATCAATAGCAATTAAAGAAAAGGAAAACTCTCCTCTTAGCCTTGGAATTAGTTATTATAACCTCTCGCAGGTTTATGACCAAAAAAAGGACTTTCAAAAAGCAATTGATATGTTAGCATTAAGCAAAGAATATGCGATTAAGGCCAATGATGATATTGGCATTGCACTTTGTAATATTTCCATTGGTAATGCTTATGTTAGCTTATCGGACATAGACCTTGATTCTTTAAAAAACATCACAGCATCTGAATTAAAGCTATTGGATTCTAAAGCTTTATTAGAAAAAGCTTTTCAATATGAATTAGAAGCGATTCAACTATTGGAATCTATCAAAGAAGTTCATTATATCCCTCATGCATACAATGGAATGGGAACTGTACTTGGGAATCAAAAAAAATATAACGAAGCCATTCAATATTACTTAAAGTCGTATAAAATTACTGAGGGAAATAATTTAGCAATGAGTAAAACCTCAGCTGAGGGACTATATGAAGTTCATAAAAGAGCAAAAAAATATAAAGAAGCCCTCTTATGGCATGAAACCTATTTATCCTTAAAAGACTCTATCAATAATGAGGAAAATCAAAAAGAAATAGGAAGAAGACAAGCAGAACTTTCTTATATCAAAACTCAAGAAATCGCTGAATTAAAACATCAAACAGAAATCGAACAAATTAACCATGAAAATGAAAAGAAAGAATTAATCGCTCAAAACAAGCAACGCCAACAGCGCTATATTATTTGGAGTATTGCCTTAGGATTGGTCTTAATTGGTGTTTTTCTAATTGTTGTTATCAAAAGATGGAGAGTAACTAAAGCGCAGAAAGAAACAATAGATCAACAAAAACAATTCATTGAAAAAGAGAAGTTGGCTACTGAAGACAGTATTAATTACGCCAGAAATATTCAAAAAGCAGCTTTCCCCTCTTTGACAGAAGTCAAAAACGTTATTCCCAACAATTTTATTTTATTCAACCCCAAAGACATCGTTAGTGGTGACTTTTATTGGGCCAGTCAAATTGGTAATAAAAAATTTGTTGCGCTTGCAGATTGTACTGGACATGGGGTACCTGGAGCATTTATGACTTTAATTAGTCTAAACATTCTCAATCAAATTATTGCTGATGGTATTGATACGCCTATTGCTATACTAGAACAATTGCACCTTAGACTTCAAAAACGATTGAATAATAAAGACGGTAATGCTTCTAAACATGGATTAGACCTCGCTATTTGTTTGGTGGAAGATCAAAAAGTTACTTATGCTGGTGTACATATCCCTATTTATCATGTAAGAAATGGAAGTTTAACCGAATATAAAGGTCAGAAATTTCAATTAGGTAGTAATGGAGAAACGCTCTTTCAGCAATACGAAATCTTAACGCAACCTGGAGATACTTTTTACATTTCTACGGATGGTTTCCCTGATCAGAAAGGAGGACCAAAAGGAAAAAAATACTTCTACCCTACGCTTAGAAAAAAATTATTGAGTATTGTGCACTTAGAATTAGAAGAACAACGTCAGGATTTAAACAAAGAATTTGTAAATTGGAAAGGACAACAAGAACAATTGGATGACGTCTCTATTCTAGGGTTTAAAATTTAAGTGCATGAGAAGAATTTTTATTTTTTTACTACTCCTATCTTTTCATATTGGGGGCGTTGGGCAAGTTACAGATAGCCTACATCAAGTGATCAAGACGACATCAAGTGATTCTATAAAAGCCAGTTGTTATCATCAACTTTCAAGTATTTATAACAACCATAATCAATTAGATTCAGCTCTGTATTATCATCAATTATCCCTCGCGATAAGTACCACTAATCAATTAGAAGAAATTATCTTTTATAATAAAGAGGTACTTGCCATTATCTATGCTAAAAAAAGTGAATATCAATCTGCTGACTCCTTGTTATTAAATTTAGAAAAAGACATTCTAAATGCTCAACTTTCAGACTCGATCAAAAAACCACATTTACTTTCTGTCTACATTACGTTAGGCATTATTAATACCATTAATAATCATAATAGTAAAGCTCTAGAATTCTATTTAAAAGGGGTGAAACAAGCCAAAGCAATCAATAAAACTGGAGCATTAGCTACTTTGTATAATAACATAGGAAATATTTATATTTCTGAAGAAGATGATGATTTGGCACGAGAATATCTTCTTAAAGCAAAACAAATTTATCTACAAAGAGAAGACTACAAAGGCTTAACAAAAGTACATCATAATTTAGGGAATATTCATCGTTATCACAAAGCGTTTCAATTGGCAATTAATCAATATGAGAACGCTAAAAAGTACGCTACTTTAAATCACGACTCCATTTCGATAGCTAATGAAAATGGTAAAATAGGCCAAACTTATTTAGAACTTTACGAGAACTATAACGATTCTGTAGTCGTAAACTCTAATGAGCTCAACTTATTATCTAAGACTTCACTTTTAAATAAAGCGCTTAATAATTATCTCGAAGCCAAAAATTCTCTTATCAAGCGTAATATGCCTGTCAATAAAATTGACAATAAAATTGGAAAAATCTACTTATATCAAGGAAAGTATCAACAAGCAATCCAACTGTTTAATAAAAATTATGACACGTTTGACCTTTACGCTATCAACGACAAAATTGAGGCTATTGAAGGCTTAAAAAAAGGCTATAAAGCATTGAATAATTTTCAAAGTGCTTTAAAATGGAATGAAGAACTAGCAATATTAAATGATACCTTAAAAGAACGAGAAAATCTTAAAGAATTTGGGAAAAAACAAGCTGAGTTATCCTATATCAAAACTCAAGAGATTGACGAATTAAAACATCAAACAGAAATTGAGCAAATTAATCATGAAAATGAAAAGAAAGAATTAATCGCTCAAAACAAACAACGCCAACAGCGTTATATTATTTGGAGTATTGCCTTAGGATTGGTATTAATTGGTGTTTTTCTCATTATTGTTATCAAAAGATGGAGCGTGACTAAAGCGCAGAAAGAAACAATTAATGCACAAAAATTAATAATAGAAAAAGAGAAATTAGCTACTGAAGACAGTATCAATTACGCCAGAAATATTCAAAAAGCAGCTTTCCCCTCTTTGACAGAAGTCAAAAACGTTATTCCCAACAATTTTATTTTATTCAACCCCAAAGATATCGTTAGTGGAGACTTTTATTGGGCCAATCAAATTGGTAATAAAAAATTTGTTGCACTTGCAGATTGTACTGGACATGGGGTACCTGGAGCATATATGACTTTAATTAGTCTAAACATTCTCAATCAAATTATTGCTGATGGTATTGATACGCCTATTGCTATACTTGAACAATTACACCTTAGACTTCAAAAACGGTTGGATAATAAAGACGGTAATGCTTCTAAACATGGATTAGAC
>JAOASC010000010.1 GCA_025210295.1 Flavobacteriales bacterium
AGAAAAGCAATATATTTCCATAGGAGAAGAATTAGAGATGTTAAGGTTATACATGAACCTCGAGAAAATGCGTTTTGAAGATGGGTTTGATTATGAAATAATTGTTGATGAAGCTATTGATGAAGATTATGATGAAATCCCATCAATGTTGATCCAACCTTATGTAGAAAATGCGATATGGCATGGACTAATGAATAAAGGGACAAAAGGAAAGATAAGAATAGGTATAGCCTTAAGAGAAAAAACATTGTATTGTACAATAGACGATAATGGAGTTGGTCGAGCAGCCGCAGCAAAGTTAAAAGCTCGTCGTAAGATAAAAAGTAAATCAGTAGGGATGCGAATTACCAAAGATCGTTTGAATATCTTAAACGAAGATTCTAATATAAATGTTATTATTGAAGATAAAAAAGATGAAAAGGGCCAAGCTACTGGAACTAAAGTAGAAATTCGAGTAGGTTATACCAATTAAAAATGATAAAATATCTCAGCTCCATATTGTTAGTCTGTTTTTCTTTGTTTAGCCTTGGACAAGAAGAGGGTTTATACCGCAACTATACGGTAGAAGATGGTTTGCCAAGCTCAGAAGTTTATTTTTCTTTTCAAGATTCTGAGGGGTACATGTGGTTTGCTACAGATGGAGGAGTGTGTCGTTTCAATGGTTATGAGTTTGAAGTTTTTAATACCACAAATGGCTTAACCGATAACACAGTTTTTCGAATTACCGAAGATGCTAAAGGAAGAATATGGTTTGCGCCTTTTAATGGACAATTTTGTTATTATCATAAAGGAAAAATTCATCAATATATCCATAATGATAAGCTAAAAAATATAAAAGGAATGGCGAGGTTAACTTCTTTTTATGTTGATAAAGTCGATAATATTTGGTTAGGAGCTTTATATTCTGGAATTCAAAAAATAGACGCTAATGGAAATATAGAAGAACAGATCATACCGCAAGTAGACAGAGGAATAATCAATAAACAAATAAAAATAGAAGAAGAATACATTACAGGGAGTTTATTGGTTGTAAATAACAACAAAACGTATTTAGAGGGAGACTATTCTATTTTTTCTGAATTGAACAATGTGAAAGATAGTAAGGTGCAAAAACTTACCAACTTGGGGGGGAATCGAGGGGTCTTTAAGGTGGCAAGTCATAAAAATAATATGGTGTATTTAGAGCGGGACAACCTTTTTTGGGTTAATCAATCAACAATGTTCAATCAACAAATAAAGCAGTTAGCTCGAAATAAAGGAATTTTTTTAGGGGTCGAAAATAGTGTAGTATATGTCGGTTATGAAAATGAAGGAGTAGCTGAGTATCGCCTACAGGGGAATCGATTAGTGGAAAAAAGAAGGTTTCTTGATGGCCTTTCTGTTTCATCTATATACAAAGATAATCAAGGAGGAATGTGGTTCTCGACATTGTCTAATGGAGTTTATTATTTGCCTAGTCAAGCGATTTCCAAAAAGAAACCATTTACATCTTCAGTATTTGATGTGGAAGTTGATACCTTGCGTGGAGTTGTCTATACAGCTTTAAGAAATGGAGAACTGTATGCCATTAGCGATAGTGTATATTTTATTGAACACTTATTTAAAAATTCATTAAATATATCTTATAACTATGAAAAAAAATCGCTCTTTTGGTTAAACTTCATAGGTACAGAGGTTTTATTTTTTTATGATCAGGAACAACAAGAATTAAATCTTGTTTCAGAATCATCTAATGATTTTAAAGCGATGCTATTCAAAAAAGATACCATATACCTGGTTAATCATGTAGGGTTTAAAGTATTTTATAAGAATGGAGAGTGTATTTATTCCTCTTACATAGAAAAAAACAAAAAGATTTGGTGTACTAGTTTATTGATGAATGGAGATAGTATTTGGATTGGATCAAATAAAGGAATGCTAATCTATAATAAAAAGACGCAAACAACCAGGACTTTGGAAAGTCCGTTGTTATCTTCAATCTCTGTTACCTGCATGGAACAATTAAATGATTCTGTTTTTCTTATTGGTACCAAGAGCAAGGGAGTATTGGTTATAAAAAATGGAATGTTTAAGCAAGTCTTCAATACCAATACTGGTTTATCAAGTAATTTAGTACGAACCATTCACGTAGATAATCAACAAACCATTTGGGTAGGATCTACTAAAGGGATTACTAAACTAAGACTAAAAGCAAATGATCAGTTTGAGGTTTTTAATTTATCTAAAAAGCACGGACTAATTTCTGAGGAGATTACAGATATAGAATCAATAAAAGATACCTTATATGTGGGGACAGCAAAAGGACTGTTAACCATCAATAGAAACGAATTACAAAAAAATAACTTTCCTCCATTAATTTATTTAAAAACTGTTTTGGTAAATGCTAAGGCAAAGCTAAAAGACAGTTTAGCTTTACTAACCCATACCGAAAATAATATTTCAATAGTGTATGAAGGTTTAAATTATAGAAGTCAAGGTGCAGTTAGTTACCGATATCGATTGTTAGGAGAGGGGCTGGATTCCAATTGGGTAACTACAAAAGCTCGTATAGCTCGTTATTCTCTATTGCCCTCAGGAACTTATGGTTTTGAAGTCAAAGCAGAAAATGAAGATGGCATTTGGAGTCAGCCACAGCAAATTTCATTTACGATTCATCCTCCTTTTTGGAAAACGTGGTGGTTTATTGTTTTGATGTTTTTATTCTTTGGGAGTATTGTTTTCCTAATTGTTTACAATTACTTTAAAAATAGAGAGAAACAACTTCAAATAGAGAAACAATTAGTCGAGCTGGAGTTAAAAGCTTTGCGTTCTCAAATGAACCCTCATTTTATTTTTAATATCTTAAATTCGATTCAGCATTACAT
>JAOASC010000011.1 GCA_025210295.1 Flavobacteriales bacterium
CATCATATCGATGGAGCTTTTTTTATGCTTAAAACTTCGTAGAATGAACAGTTAGAATATCCCGATTATCATCGGGAGAGTCGCGGGTTCGAGTCCCGTCCAGACCGCAGAAAGCTTCATCATATCGATGGAGCTTTTTTTATGCTTAAAACTTCGTAGAATGAACAGTTAGAATATCCCGATTATCATCGGGAGAGTCGCGGGTTCGACGACCAGACTACAGAATGGTTCACTATTATCGTAGAGCTTTTTTTGTTTTACTGAGTTTACTTTAAAAAAAAATACAGGGATCCCGATTAAGCAGCAGCATCGGGAAGTCCCGTCCAGACCGCAGAAAGCTTCAACAGCACTATTAGATTCTGATATGGATCTCAAAGACAACCAGTTACTTTATGGGAGACTTCTCAATCAAGACAACTGAGATTTTTGGTAAGATCTCCAAGAGTAGAGTTACGGATGTTGTGAAGTTATTAAACAATCAATTCTACCCCTTAAAAATCATTATCGTAACACAGTTCGTGCATCATAACATATTCATTGTTACATTTGCATAAACTATGTTACAACACTGATAATGAATTATGTATTTGACTATATAAGAGAAGCAATAGGGATCAATGTAATTGTAGATAATCAGGTGTTATCTCATAGAAACAAACTTCCGCTATTCCTTGAAAAAGGTTTTGAGTTCAAAGGTTGTATGATCAATGGTAAGCGTGTTGTCTTCGCAAAACCTCATGATGAAGATATTCCAACTCCCGAACAGTTAAAAATCCATTCTCAATCTATGGAAGGAGTTTTTAATTGTCCTATTGTTTTCGTATTGGATAATATCGAAGCCTACAAAAGAGCTAGGTTGATCAAAAGAAGAGTTGCTTTTGTGGTAAGAGATAAGCAAATGTATATCCCTTCTTTATTCATTGATTTAAGTGAAATTCAAAGACCTAAATCAAGACAATCTGAATTTATTTCTCCATCAACCCAGTTCATTCTTGTTTACCATCTATGGAAAGAATCATTGGAAGGAATGTCCTTTTCTGAAGTCGCTGATCTACTGTCATACTCTAAAATGACAATCTCAAGATCTGTAAAAGAGCTAGTCGAAATGGGAGTTTGCAAACAAACGCATACAAAGGAAAAGTTTCTATACTTTACTGGAGACAAACAAGAAATATGGAATCGATCAATTGAGAAAGCTAAATCTCCAATAAAAAAAGAAATCTGGATAGAAGAATTACAACCTACAGAAGAGCTTCCAGTATCCGGAATAAATGCACTTTCAAAATATTCAATGCTATCTCAAGATAGACATGATGTGTATGCCATTAGCTCAGAAGGCTATAAACAATTGAAAAGGGAACAAAAAATAATAGGTGAAAACCATAAATACGGTCATATTAAGTTAGAAATTTGGGGATATGACCCCAAGTCACTAAGTCAAAACAACATAGTTGACCCTTTCTCATTATACCTGGCATTAAAAGATGATCCATATGAAAGGGTTGAAATTTCACTTAATGAGATGATGGACAGGCTATTATGAAAGGAATAGAAATTTTTAAAGAACACTTCAAAGACTTTAGAGACAACTATATTGTTATCGGAGGTGCAGCATGTGAAGATGTTATTGCAGGACAAGGATTAAGGTATCGTTCAACAAAAGATATTGATATGATTCTAATTATTGAAGCGCTTAACGATCAATATATTGAACAATTCTGGAAGTTTATTCAAGATGGGCAGTATGAGAATTACCAGATTGGTGAGGATGAAAAGAAATATTATCGGTTTCATAAACCTTAAAATGAGGAATATCCATTTATGATAGAGTTGTTTTCACGACAATCTGATGTCATCAAATTACCAGAAAGAATGACTTACACGCCCATCCCGACTGATGAAGATCTTTCCAGCCTTTCAGCCATTTTAATGGATGATGATTATTACAACTATACCTTATCAAACTCAATAAAAGGAGATACTTTTCATAGAGCAAGTAATTTATCATTGATCTGCTTGAAAGCAAAAGCCTTTTTAGATCTTTCAGCTAGAAAAGCAAATGGTCAACATGTCAATTCTGATGATATTAAGAAACATAAACTTGACGTATTTAGATTGAGTGCTACTCTTAATAGACAAGATCTTTCCAAGTTACCCGACTCTATAAAAGCAGATCTTGAGGAGTTTATTAGAGTGATGGAAAAAGAACCTCCACAACTTGACACTATGCTTAAACACATGGGAATCACACCAATTGAATCAGGTGAATTATTAGGACAATTGAGAACTTGTTTTGGGATTTAACTCCTAATTTCCTTATTCCCAAATCTCAATCACGTCTCAGTAGTAAAATTAAAGAACCGAAAGGCTTAAGGTACACGCTCTGTATCACAGGTCTCCAGCATCGTTCAGACCGCTAAAAGCTTCAACATTAGTTGAATCATAAAAAAATAAAACTATCCTAAATTTATTTTTAATTAGATAAATAACTAACTAAACAAAAGTAAACAAAGTATTGTTTAGACAAGGAATTACCACAAAAAACCAATCAGTGTTTTATCTGACAAAAACCTAGTATATTTACTTAGTACATTGTAATCATTAGAAAATGAAAAAATTACCCCACTTATTGTTTTTTCTATTAAGCACAGTAGTGCTTTTTGCCCAAAACCAAACAGCTAATTACTCTATTCACCTATCTGATACGCCCCTATTATTAAAAAGTAAATTAGAAAACGAGTATAAGTCAATAAGAAACGATACATCTGTACAGTTTCAAGGTAAAGCTTATGTTCTCATACAATTAAATGCGATACCATCTTCCAGAACTAAAGAAAAAATGGAAAAAAGAGGTATCAAATTGTTGTATTACATTCCAAACTATGCCTGGGTTACTCAACTTGAATTGGATGTATCCCAATCAACTTTAGAAGTTTTTAAAGTAAGACACATCTCTCCTATTTATGGGGCTTGGAAAATACCCTCTAGTTTAAGAAATGGAAAAATCCCCACATACGCTGGAGATCTCAAAAATGTTTTAGTAAATGTAACTTTTTGGCAAAAGCCAATAACTGGAAAACTGGAAGATATTTTAAAAAATTATAACATCACTTTTCAGAAACCACATGCATATAATATTATTCAAATAAAAGCTCCTCTTTCTACACTTTTAGAGTTAGCGCAACATCCTTTGGTTCAATATATAGAATTGACAGCCCCACCTAAAGAATATGAAACAATAAAAGAAACTAGACATATTTCTAGTACCTATATTTCCAACAATCCAGGAAAGGGCTATTATTTTGATGGAACAGGAATCAATATCGGAGTTGATGAAAGTGGAAAAATGAACACTTCTGAAAATCCCAACTTTAGAAGTAGGCTTATTCGAACATACGAAAGTGGAGCTATAGAGTCCCATAAGAACAATGTTGGTGTTCGTATGGCACGGGCTGGAAATCTTTCGCCATATAACCAAGGGGTTGCATTTGGAGCTACCTTATACTCTGGAGGGCTAAGCAATATAGCAACTTCCATATCTAATAATATTGTAATAGTGAATAGATCCTATGGCTGGGGATGCCCAAGTAATAGTCAAACTTACAATTCTCAATCAAGGAGTTATGATTATACTATCCGAACCAACCCATCTTTTATGATTACCCACTCGTCTGGGAATATAGGAGGCTCTGACTGTTATGCTGGCTCTCCTGGCTGGGGGAACATCACTGGCATGGCCAAAATGGCTAAAAATATTTTTAATGTTGGCGCTTCTTCTAGTAGTGGGGGCTTAATGGGATTCAGTAGTAGAGGGCCATCAAAAGACGGGAGAATTTTACCTCATGTTGTTGCTCCTGGAGCAGGAGGAACCTCATACGCATCTCCAAACTTAGCTGGTGTCTTTGCTCAATTAAACCAAGCCTTTCGTTTACATTATAACACTGTTCCTAATTCTGGACTTTTAAAAGCTATTATCATGAATACTGCAGATGATATGGAAAACCCTGGTCCCGATTTTAGGACAGGTTTTGGACATGTAAATGCTAGAAGAGCTTATGAAGTAGTTAAGGCCGGAAATTTCCTCACAGCTAATATTTCTCAAGGGGGAAACAATCAACATCTAATTAATATTCCCTCAAATGTTAAAGAACTAAAGGTTATGGTATACTGGGTTGACTGGGAAGCTACTTCAGGAATATCAACGCGTTCATTAGTCAACAATTTAGACATAACTCTTAGTGATCCTAATAATACTATTTTTCAGCCATGGGTTCTCAACCCAACATTCGTTCCGAACTTATTAAACAAAAATGCAACGCGAGCAACAGATTCTTTAAATAATCATGAACAAATAACCATAAAAAATCCTATTACTGGAAACTATGAATTAACAGTAAACGGAACAATGATACCCCAAGGACCTCAATCATATTTTATGACTTATGAATTTGTAATGGATGAAATTGTAGTCACTCATCCACACGGAGGAGAACAATTAGTACCCAATGAAACTGAACGAATTCGTTGGAACGCTTGTGACAGCACATTAACTTTTAACCTCTTATACAGTAACAATGATGGACTATCATGGAGTTCAATTGTAACGGGTGTAAATTCCAATCTTCGATGGTATGACTGGGTAGTACCACAAGACCTAACCGATAAAGCCCTTATTCGTATTGAAAGAGGTTTAACTCAAGGGCAAAGTGATACAACTTTTAGTATTTCTAAACAGCCTCAAAATCTTGAATTAATGTGGTCTTGCGCAGATTCTTCTCTATTCCATTGGGACGAGTTCCCCAATGCAGATGGTTACATCCTATATCAAATTATAGGAGATTATATGGATTCTGTTGCCTATACAACCTCTAATTCAATCGTAATAAATGGCTTATCTATTTCCGAAACCGAATATTTTTCTATTGCTGTTGTTCAAAATGGTATTGTAAGTCGAAGAATTAATGCCATTTCAAGAGCTCCCAACAACCAAAACTGTAATATTGACGATATTGGTGTTTCTTCTATCATAAGACATGGTGATTTCTCTGTTCCTAGTTGTATGACCGCAAGCAACAACTTACTTGAAGTAGTGGTTCATAACTGGGGGGCAAATACTATAGACAGTATACCTATTGCCTATAGAATAAATGGAGGCACTGTATATTATGATACCATTTTCTCCAGTATTCCAAGTCGTAGTGACCTTTTGTTTACATTTAATAATCACTTAAACTTTTCGTTAGGAGCTAACTTAATAAAAGTTTGGACGCAACACCCTAACGATCAGCTCTTCGACAATGATACAACAAGTGTTGTAGTACATGTCTATCCTAGTGCTAACGCAAGTTCTAACCTCTTACAAACTTTTGACGTTTTTCCTACTTGCAGCGGATCCTGGGGCTGCACATCAGTCAATTGTAACCTTCAGGATGGTTGGTATAACATTCCAAATGGGAATGGTGATGAAATTGACTGGAGAACTCTTGGCCGTGGAACTGCTACGGCTAATACTGGTCCGAGTTCTGATCATACTTCTGGAAATGGGAAGTTTCTCTATTTAGAAAGTTCTGGTCCCTGTACGAATCGCTACGCTAAATTACATTCCCCTTGTATCGACCTAAACGGCATTAAACAGGCAGAATTATCGTTCTGGTTTTATGCCTGGGGATCTGGTGTAGGCTCTCTTCATGTAGACGTGATTGCTGATGGGATTTTAAACAAAGACATTATGACTCCTGTTAATGGTTCTCAGGGCAACCAATGGCTACTGAAAACAGTTGATTTATCTACTTTTAGCAACCAACAAATCGTAATAATAATTAGAGGCAGTACTGGACATAATTACTATTCTGACCTTGCTATTGATGACATCAATATATCCACCTCTCCTATTGCCGAATTCACAAGCAACGAAACGCAACTGTGTAACAATGCTATTATCACCTTAGACAACACCTCTTTGTATGCTACGACTTATGAATGGAGCTTTCTACCTAATACTATTACGTTTGAAAATGGAACAGACAGCAATTCTGCGAATCCTCAAGTAAGTTTTAACGCTCCTGGTGATTATTCTATTCAATTAATTGCTTCCAATACGATAGGAACAGATACCCTGACTTTAACCAACTATATTCACGCTTGGGAAAGTCATCTCCCACTTGACCCTATCGCTATTTGCAACTATGATCCTGTTATTGTTCAGGCTAATAACAATGGTGTAACTGTAGCTTATCATTTAAACGACTCGATTGTTTATACAGGAACAAATGCTTCTCACTATTTTGAAAATGCACAAGATGGAGATTCTATTCACCTCATTTATACCGTAAACAATAGCTGTTCTTTAAGCTCTGATACTGTCTCTATTGACTTTTTAGAAATAAATACAGCGGTTACTCAAATTGGGTTACAGTTAAATGCCAATGCCGTTAATGCGCAATACCAATGGTTAGATTGCTTAAATCATTTTACCCCTATATTGAATGAAAACACCTCAACTTTTACACCTACACTAAATGGTGAATATGCTGTTCAGATAATCGAAGAAAATTGTGTGGACACTTCTAATTGTCATAGTATCTTAACACTTCCCATTGCCGAATTTACAAGCGACGAAACACAACTGTGTAACAATGCTATTATTACCTTAGACAACACCTCTTTGTATGCTACGACTTATGAATGGAGCTTTCTACCTAATACTATTACGTTTGAAAATGGAACAGACAGCAGCTCTGTGAATCCTCAAGTAGGTTTTAATGCTCCTGGTGATTATTCTATTCAATTAATTGCTTCCAATACGATTGGAACAGATACCCTGACTTTAGCCAACTATATTCACGTTTGGGAAAGTCATATCCAACTTGACCCTATCGCTATTTGTAACTATGATTCTGTTATTGTTCAGGTTAAAAACAATGGGGTAGCTGTAGCTTATCATTTAAACGATTCAATTGTTTATACAGGAACCAATGCTTCTCACTATTTTGAAAATGCACAAGATGGAGATTCTATTCACCTCATTTACACTGTAAACAATAGCTGTTCTTTAAGCTCTGACACTGTATCTATTGATTTCTTAGAAGTAAATACTGCAGTTACTCCAATAGGAATACAGTTAAATGCTAATGCTGTTAATGTACAATACCAATGGTTAGACTGCTTAAATAATTATAACCCTATATTTAATGAAACTAATCCAACTTTCACGCCTACACTAAATGGTGAATATGCTGTTCAGATAACCGAAGAGAATTGTGTAGATACTTCTCATTGTTTCATCATAAACTCTGTTTCTGTAAATTCCTTAAATCAGCAGGAAATCATCAGCTATTTTCCAAATCCGACAAAAGGAGGGATTACTTTGAATTTTAATCAAAATAAGAACTTTGTAAAGGTCAAGATTTATACTACTACGGGACAACTATTATTTACTAGTTTTAATAAAAATGTTAAGACGCTACCTCTTGAATTACCAAAAGAATCTGGGCTTTATTTTCTAAACATCCAAACTGAAACAACTGAGAATCAAACTATAAACATTATCAAACTCTAAACCTTGCTTTATAACAGTAGAACGTTCATTGGTAAAGAAGATGCTTCAAAATAAATAAGCTATTGCTTCAAAATAGCTTAACTTGATAGAGAGACAAAGAAAATATCTCCTTATTTTAAACCAGATTCTGTTTTTTAGTAAAAAAAAGAAAGATGAGAAAATCGATGTTAGGTAATTTTCTTAAAAGGAACTAATTTCAAACGATGTCTTTAGATAATTTCCAAACTATTATTACAAGAACCAACATTACAAAAACTACAATTAATAACGCAAAGTAATTAATACTAAAATAATCTGGTTGAGAAAAGTTATACTCTGGTGCTTTACAATTGGTAACAAAATGAACGCTTTTATCACCTGCCTCATAAGTATGTCTATTAATATGTTTTAAATTATCATTCAAAAATAATTTATTAGTTAAACTTACTATATGACCAAACTGATAACAAAACATGTAATACTTATCCTCAACACTTTCCTTGTTTATCGCCTCTACTGAAATTAATTTTAGTTTATCTCCTTCGTTATCTATCAATATAAAATTCAAATCAATGTAGAGCTTTAAGCGATGAAACACATCTTTTTTAGAAAGGCCATCTTCATAGACTAATGTTTGAATATCTTTTCGTAAAAACCTATCTAAAGTATCAGGCACTTTAGCGTAAACAACAATCATAATTTGGCTGTGATTTCCCTTAATGTCGAAAAAGGCTTCTGTTACCTCCACTTCCTTAGCTTGAATAGAACGACATAACAAAAGTGTTGTCAACAGTAAAACCAACTTAGCATTCATTGTAGTTTCTTTTAGAAAACTATTAACTATTCTTTTATTAGTTTTAACATTTTACCATTTACATATAAGATATAAACTCCTGCTAATAAATTTTCTGTATTCAACTCTAGTTGCTTATTACTGATTGGAGAAACTAAAAGATTATCAACCAATTTTCCATCTATTGTATACCCCAATACATCAGCATTTCTAATATCTGAGTTTGAGCTAATAATAGCTTTTCCTTTAGTAGGTATAGGATAGATTTTATACAAATTTTCTGAACTTTCAATTGCTACGACTTCAACTCCAACAACCTGTTCTTGGCCGTCAAAATCTACTTGTTTCAATCGATAATAAGCTGTTCCCAACAATGGTTTTTCATCTAAAAAACGATAATCAATACTGCTTATCGAGTTCCCAGCGCCTAGCTCTGTATGCAATTGCTCCCAGTCGTAAAAGTCTGAAGAGCGCTCAATAATAAAATGGCTATTATTCAATTCTGATACTGTTTGCCAATCTAACTCTACTGTTCCATTTTCAAGGTATTCCCCCCAAAAAAACAACAATTCAACAGGTAAAGGATTGATTCCTCCGTTTGTCGATCCAGCAGGAGATGCTCCGTCTCCATCTGTTCCGCCTCCATTAGGTGGAGTTGTAGAAGGATCACATGGCCTTTTAGAACAACCTCCACTACCACTATTTACAGAAATTGTAGTATTTAAGTTAGGTTCCTCAGATGGATACATTATAACCCCTTGTCCACCTCCTCCGCCTCCAGCATGGCTTGTCCCTTGAAGCACATCTCCTCCATCTCCCCCACTAGCTTCCATCGTTACTCTACAAGTCGAAGCTACATCCCAACCATTTACATCCAACACTATAGAGCCTCCTGCTCCTCCTCCACCTTGCCCATCATTCCTTCCTGATGGAACTGAAGCTCCATTTGCTGATATCGTAATTCCACTACAGTTGCCCAATGTTTTTATAGAGTCCGCTTTAATTAAAATAATTCCACCACCAGCTCCTCCTGCAGTACCTACACTATTATTCTGCTGGCCTCCGCCTCCGCCTCCGCCCATAAAAAAACGGGTAATACGTATATGCTGAGCTAATTCTAGACCTCCAACACCTCCACCTCCTGGAGCTGTGGCACATGAATAACCATACCCCCCATTTCCGCCATTGGTGTAATTCCCTCCTCCTGCTCCTCCACAGTTGTGGTTTTCGGTACCACCTCCTCCTCCATTAATCAACTTTCCACGAGCATAACGATAATCATTTGTTATCGCCTTATATATCCCCTCTCCTTTTTTTCCAGCCCTGGCATGATTTGCTGTTTTAATATAATCTCCATTGTGATCACATCCTATCCACCCTGAAAAATTAGCAGAAGCACTTCCTCCTCTAAACCCTAGGCCACTAACTGTTATGTTATGAGATAAATTAAGATTTCCTAATATATTCATAGCCAATACGCCTCCATTATTTCCATCCCATGCCTTTCCTGTTAAATCAGCTGTTGTTGTATAATGAGGTGTTCCCAAAGTTGGGAATGATATAATTTGTACTGTACTATTCACGTTAATATTATAAGTATTGGTCATAGCTGCATTTAATGTTATCGTATTGGGAGTAGTCCCAGATTCAGTATGGCTACTAATAAATCTAATTTCGTATAGTCCTGCTGAAGCAATTGTTCCTAGATCACCAAAAGAACTATTATTATTGGTATTAGAGCCAATTACACTGTCTTGCATTTGCATGATAATAACTGCTTCTCCATCTTCAAATGTATCCCCCGACTCATCAACATTTGATAATGTTAATGTACGACCTGAAATTGCTGTGACAGTTGCATAGCCGTTAATGATATTCTGACAATAAATAAAATCCTGTAGAAATAAAATTACTACGACACAAATTGTTTTTAAACTTAGGGGCATATTTTTTCTTATTTGTACAATCCAAGCTATTCACTAATAGTCAATAGTCTGATCATAATTTTTTATTGGGGAAATCTGTAAGCAAATATACCTAGTAAACTTTATCTAAAACAATAGAACTTTAGTGCTAAAACGACTTTATTTCAAACACAGTCAAATCCCTAATTATCTAAAAAAAAACAGAGACTGAAGTCATGCAACTCCAGCCTCTGCTCGTACCAACATTATTTATAGCCATACAAGTATCAAATATTTTCTACGACTCTACATGGAGTATATTCTTTTAGTAGCAAATTTGAAACAGTATAGTAACTATGCCACAAAGGAAATCAAATACGAAGTAAATAAAAATAGCACTTTGGCACTATCAAAAATCATCCTTTAACGCTTTTAACGCCTCTATAGTACGGTTGACATTTAGCTTCTTAAATACATTTTGTTTATGATTTTTCACGGTTGATATACTTATACAAAGTTCATCTGCTATTTCTTTTTCCATGTACCCATCCCTCAATAAACCAAAGATTTCACTTTCCTTAGTTGTTAACACATTTCGGTATTCTTTGGGTTCTATTGCCTCAACGATACGGTTTTCTTTTCTTGAAAAAACATAAAGCTTTAATTTAGTAGATCGAATTAAATGACTTAAATCATGGCAAGTTAAAACAATTAAGGGACTCTGATTATCTACATTTACCAACTTAGAAATCTGTGTAAGAACATTCTTCTTCCCTCCTTTGCTATCAACTATTTGATGATAATAGTTGATCAAGATATCATCTAAATCATTACTTTCATACGCATTTTTGACTTTAGTTCTAACCTCAACAAGCGTTTTAACAACCCCCATTAAATTGCTCCATGGAAGTAATTCTAACAATTTTTCCAACCCATTTTTATGAAAATACTGATTATCATAGCCTGTTAGCCTTTCAAATGAATTGTCCTTAAATCTCAAGTCTTTATTTTTAAGGTCTAGAATTATGAATGCAAATGGACTCAAATTATACTCTTTTTTATTTTTATAAACTTTATCTATCACTTCATCGCTATTCACTCTCTCAGTGCTAAGCATTCTTAAATTGCAGGTGTCCAACCTTTTAATAAAACTATTGATTACAATTTTTTTCATATCAATTTCCTTAATTTACAAACGCCATAAGCTTGCCAAATACAGTGACCATAAAATCCAAGCTTGATTATCAAAAAAGAAAGCCTTTACACATTTACCAAGAAGAAAAGGGAGCAGGAGGAACAACTAGCCTATTAATAATAAACAACAATTATGACATTTCCTCCATAACTCCCTTCATGTTTCTACTAAACTCAAAAAATCTAGTAGGTGGTGGTGTAATCAAATAAAAGTGCAAAAGCGACCTTTATTACCTTCTATTTCTTAATATTTTTAACAATCCTAAACTCTGTCCTTCTATTTTCTGCATGCTGTTCTTCTGTACAGTCTATTTTATTTCTACAGTTATTTTTTAACCTTGATTCTCCATAACCTTTCCCATATATCCTAGAAGGGTTATCGATCTGCTCTTTGACATACCTTGCTGCAATTTTTGCTCTTTTATCAGAAAGCTTTAAGTTATACCTGGAGCTCCCTCTAGAATCAGTATGTGCTGCTAATTCTATAAAAACAGATGGATTATCTTTTAACAACTTTACAATCTTATCTAATTCAATGGCAGATTCAGAAGTAATATCAGCCTTATTGTAATCATAATAAATGATAGGTTTTAAATCCAATGCATTAGCAACATCAACACCTACCTTGTTTTCGATTAAAGTCATTAACTTACCTTTATTTATGATATTTCCACCTCCTTTTCTCAAGTATTGATTTACCGTTTTATTACTGACTAAATAGTTATCTTTTTTATACTCTATAGTATAAGCTAATAAATCACCTTTTTTTGCATTGGGTGGAAGCACGTACTTAACTACTCCGTCTTCATTTGTTTCTGATGAGTAAACCTCTTTTCCATCTTTCTTAACAGTATATGAAACTCCTGCTATAGGGCGTTCCAATTCATCAACAATTTCTCCGTATAAATAAGGCCATTCTAAGACCTCTAAATCCTCAATAATTTCTATTTCTGTTGACTCAAAATCTATTGTAAACTCTCTTTTTTTATCAAAAACTTGTGGCGAATCTATTTCTACAGAATAACGCTCTCCTTTTTTTAATTTATAGACACCATAATTTCCTTCTTGATCTGTTTTTACCTTAATTGTGTTACCATCAGTATCTGTCATATTGATGACAGCATCAGCAATGGGAGTCCCATTACCTTTTGTATATAATTTTCCTTTTACGAACAATAGCTTTTGTTTGCTTTCCCATTCATAAATGTCATCACTTCCAACCCCACCAGTTCTGTTTGAGGATAAAAAACCTAATTCTTTCCCTGAATCATTAATCATTGATATGATACCAAAATCATCCTGCTCAGAATTTAAAGGCTCTCCCAAATTAACCTCCTTGACAAAAGTTCCATTTTTTTGTTCAGCTTTATAGATATCCAACCCTCCTATACCTCCTTTCTTATTTGAGGAGTAATACAGTTCTCCTCTTACCGATATGTGTGGGAACATTTCAGTTGCCTCTGAGTTAACTACAGCTCCCAAATTTTGGGGATTCCCCCATTTACGCCCTGATAATGAGACTTGATAAATATCTGAGCTTCCCATTGAACCAGGCATATTAGATGAAAAATACATTGTTTTTTCATCAGCAGAAAAACTAGGGTGACCAACACTATAATCAGGACTATTAAAAGGTACTGCTATTGGTTCACTCCAATACCCCTCACTTAACAATATGACATAATATATTTGTAAATTAACTTTCCCTTTACTTCCAACTATAACTTTCTTCTTTTTAGAATTATTACGTGTAAAGAAAACCATTTTACCATCATTGATTACTGCTATTGGTCCTTCATTATATTTTGAATTAATTTTTTCCAATAAAGACAAAATCGTCTTATTCTCTCCATGGTATACAATATCATACATTTTTCCTCCATTTAATTTATCATACCGATTAATAAAAGAATTAACTTTATTATTACTTACGTATAACAACTCCCCCTCATAATAAGTCGGACTATAATCAGAGCCTTTACTATTAAAGCCAGCCAATTTAATTTTATATGGGTCTTCAACACCAGCATTTACTAGTATCAATTTTGTAATTCCTATCCAGAATAAAACAATCATTACAAACCTTTGTCTTTTCATTGTGTTTATTTTTAAAAAGCCAGACTCCTCTTTCCATATAGACTTCCCTTTCTTTTTCAAAAATCAGAGTCTGGCTTAAAGAGTGCTACAAAGTTTAATAAGCTACCAACCTTCTTATAAACTATACATGTCCACTCTATTTTTTTATTTTAAGAACACCCTCCTCAACAGATATGAAAACATCTGCTTTTCTTGGTGTTATGTGTGTGTTATGATTTGATTCAGAGGAGGGTGTTTTCATTAATTCAAAAATAACGGGGTGAAACTAAATCATCTTTAGGAAAGTTAAAGTCATAATTCAATAGCACCTCATGGGTTCCGCCAGCATAAACTCCGAACTCACTTATCGTATAATCATAGGCATACCCCAACCTAAACTGGTTACTCAATTGCAATTGAATTAAACCTCCAATTGCATCATTCAAACGATACATTGTTCCTAACCAAAATTTATCTTTTATAATAAAATTAGCCGAAAAATCCATCGAAACTGGAGCATTAAAGACATACTTAGCTATAAAAGAAGGCTTAAAATCGACATGGTTTGAAAGTCTTGTAACCAAACCTGCTATTAAAAAATAATGCCTATTTAACAATAATGATGTTCCTCCTGATGAGAATTTATTCTCCATCAGCTTGGGGGCACTAACACCTATATAGGACTTAGGAGAACTATAGTATAATCCAAAACCAAAATTTGGCTTTAATTGTGATATATTTTGCTGAAAAACCATATCGTTTTCATCTGTTCCACTTAATTCATCTAAACTTACTTTTAAGTTATTCACTCCTCCTTTCAAGCCTAAGAATAGACTTGACTCCTCAGATAACCTTAAACGATAGGAAAAATCCCCATATAACGACAAATCTCGTGTAGGTCCTACCCTATCATTAACTACACACAATCCTACTCCTATTTTTTGGCTTTTGATGGGACCATGTAATGCAAATGTTTGTGTCTCTGGAGCGCCCTCAATAGCTAACCATTGATGCCTACTGACTAAATTTATTGATAGCATATCTGCACTTCCTGCATAACCAGGGTTGATACTCAATGTATTAAACATATACTGAGTATACATAGCATCCTGTTGCCCAATAAAAGTGCTTTGCACTAACAATAAAAACAATAATATATATATTCTTTTCATACTCATTTTTTTGATTAAAAAAGCACCACTAGACATCTAAACTTGTTATACTTATTCACCCTAATTATTTTGTTTATCAATCTTCGTGGCACTTCTTTTTTCCAAAGTTTCGGGACTGTTGCAATTATAAACTACCTTCTACTATCTTATTAAGAAAACAACAGCCCCTCCACTTTATTTTTTATTTAATTTACCTTTTAATATATACATAACCAGATCTATTTTCTGAATCACTTTCTTGACCTAAATCTATCATATAAAAATAAGCGCCCTCAGGCAATTTTTCTCCTTTATAGCTACCGTCCCAATCATTATTGTACGGTGTTGATTCGTAAACTTTACCGCCCCATCTATTAAATACTATTACCTTGTTGTTAGGGTACTTTTCTACCCCTATGATCTTCCAAAAATCAGCGATTCCATCATCATTAGGCGAAAAACCCTCTGGAATACTTAAAGCTTCTATGCATTGATCAGGATCTAAATAATCTAAGACTCCATCATTATCACAGTCGTCATTAGTTGGATCTCCATCTCCATTTCCGTCTTCTTCTTGTGTTAATACACCATCCCCATCATCATCAGTATCCAAGTAATTCGGAATTCCATCATTGTCTGTGTCGTCATTCGTAGGATCTCCATCTCCATTCAAATCTTCTAGATTATCCGTTACCCCATCTCCATCAGAATCACAATCTATTGTAATTGAGGCTGAATCTAACAATGTCCAAATTGAGTGAAAGTTATCGGGAGATACGACAATTCCATTAACCATATTTTGAAAAGTATCTGCAGTACCAAACATCAACTGAGGAACCTCCCAACTATTGGTTGAAAAATTATAACGTTTTGCTTTTAAGTTGGCCTCATCAATAGTATTTCCATTTCCCATTTCAGCAACACCATCATCATAACTGATGGACAAAGTAACACTGGGATTCACAGAGTAACCCAAAGTTGCTACTCGCCAAAAACGATCAACAATATTGAGAGAATTATCGCTTCCTGAACAACCAGCAAGGTTATCTACGCCTGAAGGATATGGAGTATTTGTGACTGTTGCTGTTCTGTATGTAGAAAACGCTACACCAGCCCCACTAACCCCTCCAACATCTATTGCTAATTCCAAAGGAATTTTCACCGCATTAACTGTTGTAAAAGGGATAACATAGTTCCCTGTATTTGTGCCTAGCTTCCAGTTTAAGATATCATTCTCAGATTCAGACACAATATTTCCCCCTGTCCCTATTATCTCTATAGCGTTAGGAGATGGATTTTCAACCACAACTTGTCCTCCATTATCTATAACAATGAAAGCGTCATTATTTAAGATCAACCTGCCTTGAGTATAGCATACAACTTGAGGAGCTAAAATACATCCTAATATAAAGTATACAACTTTCTTCATTTATAACTTGTTAGATTAATAAACGGCCGACTAAGCAACCAATATTATCATAACAAGTTGATGCAGTAAAAAAATAGAGAAATAAAAATGAGAATAATAGATTTTTTTCTCATGTTACAAATCTAAGAATTACATCTTCGATTTAATTTTGCCATAACAAATATACAATGTTATTTATATACTCCAAATTTTTATGACAAAATTTTACATCTATTCCCAAATCTTTTCATTTTCAGTAAACTAAGAACTTTTTCGCTATACCTACATAGCGCAGTATACAATCCTTTCAGGCTAGTTTGGCTCAATTAATATTCTTTTTCTTTTTTTTCTATCTTAGGTGCCAACTTTTTCCTATTTACCTCTTTTGTTATTAGGTCTATGATTGATTGTAAACGATTTACTGTCCTTACATCTACAATTCGTCCATTTTTAGATTTTACTTCTGTTATTATTATTTTATAGGAAATACGTCTTAATACAAGGACTAATTCATCGCTGTCGTTATTATAACAGAAAATAGCCCTTCTCTCTACCCAACTAGGTTGCCAAAACCTAAATGCATCTATAAAAAACAGCTCAGAAGCAGCTTCAAACCAAATCTCCTGTCTTGTTTTTATTTGCCTAAAACCATTAATTTCTTCTAACGCCTCAAAATATGGATGGATTCCTAGTTCTTCGATTTCATATACATGCTTATACTTATTGACATGCTCTTTCATTTTTTCAACCGTTAAAGAAAGGCTCAACATTGGTAAACCAACATACTTTTTTGGACAATACATATAAACATACTTTAACGTCACTAAGGGGTCAAATTCTCTGTTGTATTTATACTTAAAGTAGAAGTATAAAAATTTTGCTTCTGTGACTTTCTCTTCTTCCATTATATGCTTGTTGTCTTCAATATAATTTAACAAACAAATAATATCCGATTGCTTTAAAAATTTAAAAAAGTTTAATTCTGTTATTCTCATTTTTCTAGTGTTTTAAGTGATTATTTCTTAACCAGCTTATTCGAATAACATAATTGCTATTAATAGCTTATTTTACATAAAGATTTAATAAGATTTTCTGTTCACTCTCCAAATATAGCTTTCACATTAAGACCAAGAGGTTTCTTCCGCTTCTTTATATATGAATTTTCAGAGCACAATATCGCAATACAGATAACTATAAAATGTTACCTATAACACATTCGTTCAGTAAAAGTCTTCTTATTTTTATCATCTCTCGTATACAATTATGTAATTTGAATAATTGTAACAAGTTTCTGTACTTTGAGTTTATCTGCCTAGGAACATTTAAAAACAGATCTCCTTTTTAATTTTGCCTATACCAAATATAGTTTTTTTTCTTTTCAAAAAGAATTAATTATGCTCTTTTTTGCAAAAAAGCTTTTTTTCTTAATTTTATAAGCTATTTTCTTTATAAAAACCACTATTTATTACCAAATATTGTCTAAAAATAAACTTTAGGGTAAAAAAACAAAGAGTTATTAATGGTTTTATTTAAAATAAAAGTTAATTTTTTTATCTTATTATAATTTTTCAAAACGTTTTCTAATCAGTTGATTTCCGATGTAAATATCCATTAAATAAATACCCTTTGAAAGTTTTTCAACAGGGAAAGCATTTGTTTTTTCTACTTGAACAATCTCCCCCAACAAATCATATATTCTTACTTCATTAATTCTACCCTCAAAATTTATTGTAAGATAATTGATAACAGGGTTAGGAAACACATTAATGTTCTTGAATTCTAAAAAATCAGCTACATTAGTTGATATTATAGCTGTACAATTTGTGGTATCTATACATCCTCCATATGTTATGATAGCTGCAAAACTCCCATTAGATAAAGATGTAAAAGATTGATTAGTTTCTCCTAAAACAATTGAATTTCCATTGTTACAATCAATCCATTGATACGATGCACCACTCTCATTATACAAAGCTGAGATTGTATTCCCCGCAACCGTTACATTGGTATCAATGGAACAACAAGAATAAACTCCTGTAACAAAGGCATTGGTTTGTTCTCGTATAATGGTTGCATGATACCCTAACGGTCCTTGATCGGTTACAAATCCTAAGCCTCCTGTTTGCTCAAAACTATAATACAATACTAAATCACTCTCCTGTCCATTTAAACAATTGTATAAATTATCTGAAAGTTCTGTACTTGTTCTTACATCCTCCCAAATTCTTACCTCATCAATTAAAATAGACTCTTCATTTGGGCTTCCTGCTCCATTTGCTCCTATATATAACTCTGTTCCAAAATTGAAGTTATCAATTCCCAAATTAAACGTTCCATCCAACACTCCATTTAGGTACACTTTTAGTTCATCAGAACCGTCATACGTTGCTGCTATATGTTGCCACGTATTGTAGGTAATTGTTGTATTACCAACACCAGATTGGACGCTTAATCCGTATACTGTTGCCGCAACTTTACCATTACTTATACCTAATTCATATCCACCAAATCCTGAAGGAGTTGTATAGCTATCAATAACATTAACATAGCTATCTGAGGTTGATGGAATATACACCCACGTTTCAATTGTATAAGCATCATTCAATGCTAAATTATTGGTTATATCTACTTGAAGAAAACGATCTTGAAAATTAGGGGTATCAAAATTAGCAACGGCTGAAAATGCTTTACCTCCTTGTGCTATTGAAAAATAGCTAATTCCTAATACTATATATAGTGTGACTAATATTTTATTCATAATCATGATGTTATTTTTTGACAAAAAAAAATAAAAATCATATTCATTAGTTAATCTTTTTATGAATGAACGCATTGCGTTTATGTATGAGTTTTTGTATGAGTTTTTGTATTAAGATGTTACGCATTAACTCCTAGATCTACTCTTCTATATTGATTAATCATCACTTTTTAATAATTAAATAACCATTCCAGTACTATTAAACCTATTTGCTTTGATTAACATTGATCACAGGATAGCGCATCACACTACAAACATCCTAAACAATAAATTAAGTCATCTGCATATACTGCGCAACAGTTTTTGTATTAGGATTATAGAATAAATAATAACAGAAATAACATAAATCTAATTCATAAGAGGTTATTTGTCCAATAAACAAAAAATCTTCTTTAGTTTCTGTATCCACTGGAATGGCAAAACTTGATTGTGCTTTTAATACCAATGGCCCCCAAGTAGGAGGGAAATCGCCACTTGCGGCTCTTTTCATATAATCCATTCGGTTTTTATGTTCCCACTCTTCGTAGCGTTTTTCATCATTTATGCTAACCTCTCCTAAAGGTTCGCAGGGTGTTTCATCCCATATTTTTAAGAATTGACCTTCTAAGTCGGAAACATTTTCTAGTATTTCTTCAATTCCATCTTCAAATGAATCGTCTCCACTGTCATCTATTTCGGTAAATTCTGTTTTTTTATTCTCGAAGTTTAAAAAATAACTGTCTTTAATTTTTCCCTGCTCATCTAACTGTGAAATTGTCCATTCAAACTGTGTCATTTCGTTGTAGAGAATAGGAATTTTTCCATTTAATTCTGCATTAATGTCCTTTAGGTTAATTTGTACCAATGGAATTACCTTGTTTTTCATTACAGAAAAAGCTTCAGGGGTACATATTTTTTCTAAATCGAAAATTAGTTTGTGTGATGTTTGGGTTTTGGATACTTGATAAAAATATACACGTTCTGTATTCATTACTGTATGCAAGTATTGTTCTTTGTAGGTGTTTTTTATTTCTGTCATAATCATTTTTCTTTTTTGTATTCTTTCATACTCCATTCATCATCTATGGGCTCTTGTAGTCTTTCGATAGAAATTAGCTGACCTAGATTGGATAATTTTAGAGTATTATCCCCTCCATAAAATTTCCATTGTGGTAAGTCCACGTCTTGCCCATAGTTTGCTTCTATTTTGAATTTATTATTTGCCTGAGAAATAATAAAGCACTCATGAATTCTATGTAGTTTTGGGTTTGAACTTGATACATAGCAAGCACATAGGTTTTCATGATCTTGATTTTTATAATGACTAATTTTATAAATGTGACGCAGTAATGGTAAGGGCGATTTTTCTGTTCGTCTGTACACTCTATCTGATAAAGGTTTGGGTAGAACACCAATAAAATCAAAACCTGTTAGCTCATTAATTTCCTTGGCTGTTTGATTATATAAATCAAAAGTTTCTTTTCGGTATTCATAAGCTAAAGCTTTTTGCTCTTTTTCAAAAAGTTGGTTTAGGAATTGTTTAATGTTTTGTGTGTTATTTTTCATCAGAAGTTATTTCTTAACCTTTAAATTCATTATAAATACGTAAACTACTTTCTTCTTCGGGTTCTACATAGCTTACAACATTTACTATTTCTCCAAAATTTAGAATATGCAAATGAGGGGCATCGTGTGGTGTAATAAATTTACAGAGGTTTCTTTCAATATACTCTTTGTAAATAATTTTTAATCCATTGGTGGTTTCTACAATACTGTAAGTATTTACGATAGACTTTTTGGTATAGCTGTTTGTTTATCATTGCTCATCATGCATCTATACACCGTTTTTACATTGGGAAATAGTTCTTGTAATTCTTCACCTAAAGTTGGATTTTTGTATTCTATAATTTGAAATACAAAACGTTCATAAAAAGCTTCTTGCCATTCTTTAAGGTCATCTTCTGTGTAACCGTCTTCTTCAATTAATTCCACCGCTTCATAAGGAATTGTTTTTCCACCTTTAGCAAAATATTTACCATAATCCATTTCATGTTTTTCCTCATAAAGTTCTTTGGTGATTGAGCTATCTAATGCTCGTACATTAGAAGTATATTCATCTTTACCTAGGGACTCTAAAAACTCTTTTACCTTTTCGATCATACTTTTTATGTATTTAAATAATTCTCAAATTCTTGATAACGCTTTTTGTGATAGCTAAAATCTTTATTGGGGAACAGTTTAGGTAATAGATAAGCACATTTTTTCATGTGATGTAAAACTGCATCTATTCGAAGTGTATCTTCTGTGATGTTCCTTCCAAGTGGGGAATCCGACATATTATCTCCATAAGGATATAAGCTTAACCATCCATGTGTTGAGATTTTAAAATCGGAACAACTAGTTTTTATTTCATCAAAGTCTAGGTAAAAGTACTGCCAACCACAAATAGCCATACTATCTATCATGGATTGGTAATAACTCTCTTGTGTAAAATTGGTTTTAAATAGTAACCCTTCATCTAAAAACAAAATATCGAATGGATATTTTTCTTTTTCTCTATGAAAAATCGCGTAAGCACCATTTCCACTTCCATGAGCAGATTTACAAAACCAGTTGGTTTCTTCTTTAAGAAAGTACTCTTTTTCTTCAGATAAAAAATCGTGTTCACATGAATTGTCTTCAAACATTGAATCAGGAGGCATGATAAGCGCATCAATTAATCCTCTAATTTCCATACCTCCATAGATATAAATGTTCTCAATAGTTGTTTCCCAATTCAGTTCTAATCCAGAAACTACGTTTAATTTTAGTTCATCTCTTTTAATCGGGATTCCATACTTCTCTTCAAAATCTTCTTGGATCAAATCCTTTAAGAAATCGTCATCCTCCTCTGTTAGTTTGTTTATTTTACCTAAATTGTCTGTAACAGTGTAAAAAGTTTCTTTTTTAATATCCTGAACGAAGGATTTGATTTTTTCTATCATAATTAAGAATTATTAATATATCATTGTAAACCTTAATTGGTTCACAATCAACACCATTTCTTACTCCTTTCAAAGTTACGTTAATTCTCCTAAACAAAAAGACCTTATCTATATGAATTAATTAAAAAACTACAAAAAACAGCAAATAACCGAATTAAAAAAGACAACCATTTCTGATTGTCTTCTTATTCTTAGTAGCGGGAGGTGGACTCGAACCAACGTCCGCCTCAGGCGGATAAGAGCCCAACGAATACCTGTATTCACTAAATTAGACCTCCTTTTAAATTAACTAGCTATCCTTGTATAAATAAAATCAAGGAAAAGAAAAACAAAAAAGACAACCATTTCTGATTGTCTTCTTACTCTAGTAGCGGGAGCTGGACTCGAACCAACGTCCGCCTCAGGCGGATAAGAGCCCAACGAATACCTGTATTC
>JAOASC010000012.1 GCA_025210295.1 Flavobacteriales bacterium
AGAAAAGCAATATATTTCCATAGGAGAAGAATTAGAGATGTTAAGGTTATACATGAACCTCGAGAAAATGCGTTTTGAAGATGGGTTTGATTATGAAATAATTGTTGATGAAGCTATTGATGAAGATTATGATGAAATCCCCTCAATGCTGATCCAACCTTATGTAGAAAATGCGATATGGCATGGACTAATGAATAAAGAGACAAAAGGAAAGATAAGAATAGGTATAGCTTTAAGGGAAAGAGCACTGTATTGTACAATAGACGATAATGGAGTTGGTCGAGCAGCCGCAGCCAAGTTAAAAGCTCGTCGTAAAATAAAAAGTAAATCAGTAGGGATGCGAATTACCAAAGATCGTTTGAATATCTTAAACGAAGATTCCAATATAAATGTTATTATTGAAGATAAAAAAGATGAAAAGGGCCAAGCTACTGGAACTAAAGTAGAAATTCGAGTAGGCTATACCAATTAAAAATGACAAGATACCTCATCTTCATATTGTTAGTCTGTTTTTCTTTGTTCAGTTTTGGACAAGGAGAAGGTTTCTACCGCAACTATACGGTAGAAGATGGTTTACCAAGTTCGGAGGTTTATTTTTCTTTTCAAGATTCTAAGGGGTACATGTGGTTTGCTACAGATGGAGGAGTGTGTCGTTTCAATGGTTATGAGTTTGAAGTTTTTAATACTACAAATGGCTTAACCGATAATACGGTTTTTCGAATTACCGAAGATGCTAAAGGCAGAATATGGTTTGCGTCTTTTAATGGGCAATTTTGTTATTATTATAAAGGAAAAATTCATCAATATATCCATAATGATAAGCTAAAAAATATAAAAGGAATAGCGAGGTTAGCTTCTTTTTATGTTGATACAGAAGATAATATTTGGTTGGGGACTTTATACCACGGCATTCAAAAAATAGATGCTAATGGGGATGTTAAACAGATGATCGTTACTCGACCTGAAAAAAGTATTATAAATGAGCAAATAAAGGTCGATGAAGAATATATTGTAGGAAGTTTGTTTATGAGCAACGAAAAGAAAACTTATTTTGAGGGAAACTATACTATTGCTTCTATATTTTCAGAGACAGAAAAATGTAAAGAACAAAGGCTGGAGAGTATATTGGGTAATCGAGGTGTTTATCGAGTGGCGAGTCATAAAAATAGTATGGCATATCTGGAACGAAAAAATCTCGTTTGGACCAATGGGGAGCAAATTGCCACTAAAAAAATAAAGCAATTAGAACAAGATCAAGGGATTTATATAAAAGTTGAAGATTCAATAGCTTATATTGGGATTGAAAACCAGGGGATTTCAGAGTACCATTATCATGAAAACCAATTGGAGGAAAAGAGAACATTTCTTAAAGGCCTTTCTGTTTCTTATGTTTACAAAGATAATCAAGGAGGAATGTGGTTTTCAACATTATCTAATGGGGTTTATTATTTACCCCATAAAGCTGTTTTAAAACATCAACAATTAGTATCGTCAGTGTATGATCTTGAAGTTGATACCTTACAAGGACTAGTATATATAGCCTTAAGAAATGGGGAGCTTTATGAGATGGGGAGGACTACTTTTCTTATACATCAGTTATCACAAAATATATTAAATATTTTTTATGATTATAAAAGTCGGTCGCTAATATGGGGAAAGTTTGATGAAGATGGTTTGGAATTTTATAATCAAAAACGAGAGAAAAAAGATGTCAAATTGATCTCAGATTCTCCAGGTAGTTTTAAAGTTTTATTGCTTGAGAATGATACAATCTATCATGCCAATCATACAGGTTTCGATGTTTATCACCAAAGTGGAGAGGGTTTTTACTCTTCTTACAAAGAAAAAAGTAAAAATATTTGGTGTACTAGCTTGTTGATGGATGGAGATAATATTTGGATTGGTACAAATAAAGGGATACTGATTTATAAAAAAAAGGCAAAAACTATAATTTCAATTGAACATCAGCTATTGTCTTCTGTTTCTGTTACGTGTTTAGAAAGGTTCAATGCTACAACTTTTCTTGTTGGAACTAAAAGTAAAGGAGTGTTAGTGATGGAAAATGGGCAGTTGAAACGAATACTTAATGAAAGTATAGGTTTACCAAGTAATTTAATTCGAACAATTCATGTAGATAATCAACAAACAATTTGGTTGGGTTCTATAAGAGGAGTTTCTAAAGTAAGTTTAGATGTAAATAATACAGTAGAGATCTTTAATGTATCTGAGAAACATGGGCTAATTTCGGAAGAGATTACCGATATAGAATCGATAAAAGACTCTATATATGTTGGTACAACCAAAGGTCTAATGAAGATGAACAAAAGCGAACTAAAAGTAAATGATTTGCCTCCTTTGACTTATATAGAAGCTGTTTTAGTTAACGATCAGTCAAAGCCTAAAGACAGTTTAGCATTATTAACTTATACTGAAAATAATATATCAATAAAGTATGAAGGGGTAAACTACAGAAGTCAAGGTGCGGTTAATTATCAATACCGTTTACTAGGCGAAGGTTTAGATTCCAATTGGATAGCAACGCAATCTCGTTTGGCTAGATATACCTTACTGCCTCCAGGCGCATACGAGTTTGAAGTAAAAGCAGAAAATGAAGATGGATTTTGGAGCGAAACACAAAAAGCCTCATTTACGATTCACCCTCCTTTTTGGAGAACTTGGTGGTTTATATTGTTGCTAATTTTATCAGGAGGTTTAGCGGTCTATTCAATTGTTTATACCTACTTTAAAAGAAGAGAAAAGGAATTACTACAAGAACAGGAAAAAGTCGCCATTGAAAAAAAGTTGATGGAATTAGAATTAAAAGCATTACGTTCTCAGATGAATCCTCATTTTATTTTTAATATTCTGAATTCTATACAGCATTTTATGCTAAAAAATAATTTTAAAGAAACGAACCATTATTTAACACAATTTGCCAAATTAATACGAAAAGTTTTAAGTGTTTCTGAAAAAAAGTATATCACAATTGGGGAAGAATTAGAAATGTTGAAATTGTATATGAATTTAGAGCAAATGCGTTTTGAAAATGGATTTGATTATGAGATATTTGTAGGAAATGAAGTTGATGAGGATTATGATGAAATTCCATCAATGTTGATCCAGCCTTATGTAGAAAATGCAATATGGCATGGATTAATGAATAAAAAGGAGAGAGGAAAAATAAAAATAGAAATAGAATTAAAAGAAGATGTTCTTTTTTGCGTTATTGAAGATAATGGTGTAGGATTGAAAGAAGCCGAAAAAATAAAAAGTAAAAGAAAAAAGGTGAAACATAAATCTGTTGGAATGCGTATCACGAAAGACAGATTAAGTTTAATAAATGAGTTTGATGGCGTTAATGTTACGATTAACGATTTAAGTGATAACTCAACCACCCAAACAGGAACAAGAGTAAGGATAAGAATAAAAATATAATATATAGCTGAAAATGATAGGAGGAGTGATTATTGATGACGAAACAAAGTCAAGAGAAGTATTAAAGTTTTTATTAAATGAATTAGAAAAAGAAATTTTCATTCTTGGAGAAGCAAATTCTGTAAAAACGGGAGTTGAACTCATTCAAACGAAAAGGCCCCAAGTTGTTTTTTTAGATGTAGAGATGCTCGATGGAACAGGGTTTAACTTATTAGAAGAACTTTCTGAAATTAATTTTAAGTTAATCTTTATTACCGCATACGATAGCTATGCTATTCAAGCCTTTAAATATAGTGCTGTTGATTATATCCTAAAGCCAATTGATACAGAAGAGTTGGAGTCTGCTGTTGACAGAACAATTCAACTGATCGAAAAAGAGATTTCCAATAATTATCAAATTAAGGCCTTGCTCAACAACATTAGTCATGATACCAAAAAACAAGTAGCGATATCTAGTTCTAATAAGATTAATATTGTGAACGAAGACGAAGTCGTTTGTTTACTTGCCGATGGAAACTACACAGAAGTAATCGTAGATAATATTCCTAAAATTATTTCAACAAAACCCTTAAAGTATTTTAACAATGTCTTTGAAAACAATGGCGACTTCTTTAGAATTAGTAAGTCATGTATTGTCAATAAAAGATACATTAGAGCCTTTAATAAAGCTAAAAGTTCTATCGAGTTATACAATGAAATGGAGCTTGAAGTTTCTCGACGAAGAAAAAAAGATTTTATACAAGAACTCAATATGATCTAAATAAAACGATTAGATCACCTACTAAATAAGAGCTGGTTAAGGTGCTTAACTGTTGAAAATTTCGTTGATGTTGTGCTTAATCTTTGCCGAAATCCCATCAGTGTCTAAATCATTCGCATCTTTTCCAAATGGATCTTCTATTTCTTCAGCTAATACTTCCATACTTACAAGGATGTAAAACATAAAAATTGCAATCAGTGCAGTGTAATAACCAAAGTTGGTAATAAACCCTAAAGGAAGGGTAGAGACATAAATAAAAATAAACTTTTTTAAGAATAAACTGTAAGAGTAAGGTATAGGCGTATTTTTTATCCGTTCACAAGCACCTAAGATATCCGAAAATGTTTTGAGGTTTATATCAAAACTTAAAAATTCTTCTTGTGTAATCTCTCCATTGCTCTTTAGTTCATGAAACTTTTTATACAACCCATTAATAATATAATTTGGATGGTGTTCTAATTGCTTTAAGTCTACTTTTTCTTGCTCAGTTAAATGGAGTTCATCCAATTGTTTATTGTTTCTTAAATGCTCTTTAAATGAATAAGAAAAATTACTAATCATTCGTTCAAAATATTGGCGAGCTTCTTGGTTAGTGATAATAGAGTTAATTTTTATGGATAAATTCCTAGAGTTATTAATTAATTCACCCCATTTTTTACGACCTTCCCACCACCTGTCGTAAGCAGTATTTGTTCTAAAAACAAGTAGAAGAGATAAAACAAAACCAACCAATGAATAGACGGAAACCAAATCCTTAAAAATCTTGTGGTTGGTTAAATAGTTCATTTCAACATAAGTTAATATGGTCGTCAGAATCCCAACTACTATTAACTCTTTCCAAAGGATGCTTAAGGTATCACTCTTGTGAAATTGAAAAATGTGTTTAAACCAAAGTTTAGGGTTGTATTTTATCATGTCAGTTTTATGAAATTATAGCCAATTGCTGTTCATTTACAAATGCTATATTAAAAAAGGACAACACGATTAAATGTTGTCCTTTTTTATGATTTTAGTTGTTGTTACTTTAATAATTTGTCAATCGCAATGTGTAAATTGTCTCCTCTTAAATTCTTACCAATAATTACTCCATTTTCATCGATTAAATAACTCATTGGAATTGAGTTTACCTGATAAATTTTAGCAGCTTCACTGCTCCAGAATAAAAGGTCAGAAACATGATTGTCCCAAACCAAACCATCCTGAGCAATAGCATTGATCCAATTGGCTTTATTTCTATCCAAAGAAACACTGTAAACCTCAAAACCTTTTGCTGATTTAAATTTAGTTTTGTTGTATTTATTGTAGGCACTTACAACATTAGGATTTTCCCTTCTACATGGACCACACCAAGAAGCCCAAAAGTCAATAAGAACAATCTTTCCTCTTAAATCAGAAAGCTTTCTTACTTTCCCATTAGGATCTTTAAAAGCCAATTCAGGAGCTGTATCCCCAATATTTAATCCAACTTTAAGTGCTGTATGTTCTTTCGCTTTTTTCCACTTAGGTGGCCAAGGAAAGGCAAAGCTTCCTAAAGTCAAAAGAGCAATGATCGCTAAAATGCTTATTTTTTTCATCAAATTTTTAGTTTAAGTTATTTTAATAATAGAAATAGTTAACAAAGACTATTCCAATTATTTAGTCAGCAAGATAAGTAATTCCTTACTAAATTCTTCTAATATCAGCCCCCAAGTTATTTAAACGCAATTCAATATCTTCATATCCACGGTCAATTTGCTCAATGTTGCTGATGATACTCGTTCCCTCAGCAGATAACGCAGCAATCAATAGAGAAACCCCAGCTCTAATATCAGGAGAAGTCATGTTAATCCCTCTTAAAGCAGTCGAACGGTTTAGTCCTATCACATTGGCTCTATGTGGATCACAAAGAATAATTTGAGCTCCCATATCAATCAATTTATCAGTAAAGAATAAACGACTCTCAAACATTTTTTGGTGAATTAAAACACTTCCTTTAGCTTGTGTTGCTACTACCAAGATGATACTCAAAAGGTCAGGAGTAAAACCAGGCCATGGAGCATCAGCAATAGTCATTACAGATCCATCAATAAAAGTTTCTATTTCATAGTTTTCTTGAGAAGGAATATAAATGTCATCACCTCTACGTTCCAATTTAATCCCTAGTCTTTTGAAAACTTCAGGGATTTGACCTAAATTTTCATACGAGACATCTTTAATGGTAATTTCAGATTGTGTCATAGCTGCCAATCCTATAAAACTTCCAATTTCAATCATGTCTGGAAGGACTCTATGTTCACATCCTTTCAATTCTTTTACCCCTTCGATTGTCAATAAATTAGAACCTACACCTTTAATTTTTGCGCCCATGCTATTCAACATCTTACACAATTGCTGTAAATAAGGCTCACATGCAGCATTGTAAATCGTTGTTGTTCCTTCAGCCATTACAGCAGTCATCACAATATTGGCAGTTCCAGTTACAGAAGCCTCATCCAACAACATATAAGTTCCTTTCAGTTGTTTAGCTTCAGCTTTGAAAAAGTTCGTTTTACTATCGTAATTAAATTCAGCACCCAATTTTTGAAACCCTAAAAAGTGCGTGTCTAATCTTCTTCGTCCAATTTTATCTCCGCCAGGCTTAGGAATATACCCTTTTCCAAAACGAGCTAAAAGTGGTCCAACAATCATAATAGAACCTCTTAATCCTCCACCTTTCTCTTTAAATTCCTCTGTCAACATATAGTCAACATCAATTTCATCAGCTTGAAAGCTATACTTTCCTTTATCTAATTTCTCAACCTTTACACCTAGAGCCTGTAAAAGATTAATCAGTTTATTAACATCAATGATGTCAGGTAAATTACTAATGATTACTTTTTCAGGAGTTAATAAAACAGCATTCAAAACTTGTAATGCCTCATTTTTTGCTCCTTGAGGAGTAATTTCTCCCTTTAATTTATTTCCTCCGTGTATTTCAAAAGATCCCATAGTTGATGTGTTTACTTTCTTCTGTAGTTAGATTTGTTTTTCTTGTTTCTCTTACGATTGTTGCTCGTACTAATAGGGTTGCTAATATTATAGTTTTTCTTAAAGTGGCTCAATATTTCTTTAGTATCCGTTAATTCCTCTGGGTTAATCGTTAATTGTCCTTTAGAGTATTCTTCTAAATGTCTTACGATAACTTCATCATTTACCGTGTTTCTATTCCAAAGTAAATAAGAGGTCTTTAAAAGGTTAGCAATACGTTTAATTAAGAATGTTTTTTCTTCTCCATCTTCTAATTTCACTGCAGCGGCAATTAAGTCCTCCATAATCGCTCCATAATGCCCATATTTGATTTTTCGATGAGGGTAAGGAATTTTTTCTGGTTTCTTCTCAAAAAAATCTGCAGAAGGCTTTGGGTAAGGAGAATCCACATCTAATTGGAAATTAGACATGATAAATAAATGATCCCATAATTTATGATCATAATCCTCCACATCTTTTAGTTGAGGATTAACTTGCCCCATAACCGTAATAATAGCTTGAGCACATTTGTTTCTTTCTTCCTTATCAACAATAGTTAAGCAATGGTTAATCATATTTTGAACGTTCCTCCCATATTCAGGAATGGTCATTTGAGGGCGTTCAGTATTATATTCTAGTGAAGTGATGTTGTCCATATTGAAATTATAATCTCACCAAAGATAACAAAACAAGAATAGGAATGATAATTCTCTTTTTAAAACAATTAACGCCCTTTTGTTACTTTCGTTGCATTTCATATATAAAGGAATTACTATTTTTGTAGTATAAATAAAAAGGAAGATGTTACAAAAGAGACTATACAGTATATTTAAACATAAATGTCCTCGTTGCCATCAAGGTGAATTTTTTGAATCTAAAAACCCTTATAACCTCAAAAAGGCTGGGAATATTAGAGAGTCTTGTTCGCATTGTGGGTTAAAATATTCTCCTGAATTAGGGTTTTATTATGGAGCCATGTATGTTTCCTATGCTCTTGGTATAGCGATGTTTGTAGCTGTTTGGGTAGCTTTATTGGTTTTGTATCCATCTTATACACCAATGTTATTAATTTCTTTATTATTTGTTTCATTAATTATTTTAGGACCTTATCTTTATGCTTTATCTAAAATAATTTGGGCCAATTTGTTTTTTCACTATGAAGAAGAGTATGCTCAAAAAGAAATAAAGCAGACAAATGATACTACAGAAACTAAAGGATAATTACGGTTTTCTTTTTGAAGAACCCCTAATAGAAGAAATTGCAGAAATTGGCTTTCACCAATGTATGAAACGCGGTGAAAAATTAATGGAGTATGGGAGCTATATCAAGAATATGCCATTGCTGCTAGACGGTTCTATTAAGATTGTTAGAGAAGATGAAGATGGAGGGGAGCTGTTGCTTTATTTTATAGAAAAAGGTGATACATGTGCTTTTTCTCTTACTTGCTGTATGGGAAATAAAAAAAGCGAAATTAAAGCTGTTGTTGTTGAAGATGCCGAGATCATTTTAATTCCCGTTCAAAAAATGGAAGAATGGTTATGCAAATATCAAACATGGAAAAACTTTGTGTTTGAAAGCTATAACATGCGTTTAGAAGAAATGTTGCAAACAATAGATACGCTAGCATTTATGAAAATGGATGAGCGTTTGTATAAATTTCTAACGGATAAAGTCAAATTAATTGGATCAACCACCATCGAAAATACACACCAAGAAATCGCCTATAACTTACATACCTCAAGAGTAGTAGTGTCTCGTTTGTTGAAAAAACTAGAGAAGGAAGGGAAGATTAAATTATATCGAAATAAAATAGAAGTGCTTGATTTTTAGATCGGTTATAACTTGATTTTTCGAGATAGCGTAACTATTGTTACTTCATAGCTAAAATAGCTAAGATATCTTTGCTTTAACACAAAAAGAACTTGAAAAAAAGTATGCGTTTACTAAAAAAATATCTTCCTATTTTAACCTGGTTACCCAACTACACTAGAAAAGATTTTTTGGCCGATTTACCAGCTGGGTTAACAGTAGGAGTAATGTTAATACCACAAGGAATTGCTTATGCTTTAATAGCGAAGTTACCACCGATTTATGGGCTCTATGCAGCGTTGTTGCCACAAATTATTTATGCTATTTTCGGAACCTCTCGACAATTAGCAGTTGGACCAGTAGCAATGGACTCTTTAATTGTCGCAGCCGGAATAACTGCCATCGCAAATGTCTCGGAAGAGCAATACATTTTTATGGCTATTGCGCTAGCTTTTATGATGGGAGCGATTCAGTTTATTTTGGGAGTATTTAGATTAGGCTTCCTAGTGAGCTTTCTTTCTCGACCAGTCATTAGTGGGTTTACCTCTGCGGCAGCAATAATAATAGGACTCAATCAAGTCAAACATTTATTTGGAACAGAAATAGAACGAAGTAATCAAATACATATCTTGCTGTACAATACCCTCCAAAAAGTAACAGAAATAAACCTCCCTACATTTCTTATTGGAATCATTACAATTGTTTTAATTGTAGTAATCAAAAAAATAAATAAAAAAATACCTACAGCCCTAGTAGTAGTAGTCCTAGGGATAATAGTCGTACAATTTTTTGGTTTAGATGCTTATGGCGTAAAAATAGTAAAAGATATACCAGAAGGATTGCCTGGTTTTAGTATTCCTACCATTGATATGAAGTTTTTCTCAGAGCTATTTACGCTGGCTGCAACCTTGGCATTAATTGCTTTTATGGAAGCAATATCTGTAGCAAAGGCCGTTGAAGAACGACATGACGATTATAAAGTTGACCCCAATCAAGAACTGATTGCCTTAGGTTTAGGTAATATTGTTGGAGCGATGTTCCAATCTTATCCCACTACAGGAGGCTTTTCAAGAACGGCAGTCAACGATGAATCTGGTGCCAGAACTAATATGGCAGCTGTAATTTCGGCAGCTGTAGTAGCACTAACACTATTATTTTTAACTCCTTTATTTTATTATTTACCGAAAAGTGTTTTAGCAGCAATTATTATGGTTGCAGTCTATGGTTTAATCGATTTTAAATACCCAAAAGAACTTTGGAACTATAAGAAAGATGACTTGTTGATGTTAATCACAACATTTATAGTAACGTTAACAATCGGAATAAAAGAAGGTATTTTAATGGGAGTACTGTTATCATTAGTATTGTTAATTTATCGAAGTGCTAGACCACATATTGCACAATGCGAACAAATAGAAGGCACAAACTATTATAGAAATAAAAATAGATTTGATAATGTTAATCAAAATCCAGAAGTGTTAATCATTCGGTTAGATGGGCAGTTGTATTTTGCAAATATTGAATATTTTAAAGATCAATTATTTAAAATGATAGCAGCAAAAGGAAAAGACTTAAAAATTATCGTTTGGAATGCAGAAGCTGTCAACCATATTGATTCAAGTGCTGTGCTCATGCTTCGAAATTTAATTGCAGAATTGAGAGAAAAAGACTTGCTGTTTGCTGTAGCGGGAGCCAATGGCCCTGTTCGTGATATTCTTTTTAAAAGTGGCCTGGCAGAAGATATTACAAAAGAACTCATGTTTGCAGAAGTTCAAAAAGCCTTAGAGTGCATCGAATCGGACACACATGCCGATTTACAGAAAAAATGTAAGCAAATTGCTTTGCAACGTAATTAAAAGGAATAATCTTTGTTAAAGTTACTTTTCAAAACAAAAAAGTAAATTAATGAAGATACTTATACTGTGCTTATCGATGTGCTTTACCTTGGGACATTACGCTCAAGAACTGGAGCTAGAATTAGCAGAAATAAAAAAAATAGATCATTTATTAGATTCCGCTTCAAGGAATACAATGAAAAATCCTCAACTTGCAGTTGAATTAGCAGAAAGTATCAAACCGCAAGTATTAACCAACGATAGAATCGATCGCTTAGGATTTTGTTATAGAATTCTTGGCTCTGCAAATATTTATCTTGGAGATTATCCTGTTTCAAGGAAAAACTATACACAAGCATTAAACATTGCTATTCAGCAAAAAGATACGATCAATATCATTTTAGGATATAGTGGTATAGGGCTGAGTTATTTACAAGAGAAAAACTATTCAAAAGTAGATTCGGTATTTCATATCGTTTTGCCAATAGCTAAGGAGAGTCAAAATAATGATCAGATTCTTCGAATTTTAGAGGTATTGGGAATCAATAACTTTTATCAACATAAATTTGTAGCAGCAATAAATAACTATAACGATGCCCTAGGTCTTGCTATTCAAGATGGGGATTCTAGTCATTTCTCCAGAATATACCTCAATTTAGGGAATGTTTATGTAAAAGCGAATCAATTAGATTTAGCAGCAGAAACACTCATCAAAGGGAAAAACATAGCCGAACAAGAAAAAGAATCTTATTATAAAGCGCATTATTATTCAAGTTTAGGGGAACTCTACCGCCTTCAAAAATTAAATGAATTATCAACTCAATATTATGTTATGGCTATTGATACTTTTGTCACTTGCCAGAACCCATCTGGTGTAGCAAACGCTAGTGTAAGTTTAGCAATAGCATTGGAAGAGTCTGGAGAAGATCAACAAGCAAAGTACTATCTCCAAAAAGCATATCAATATGCTCATCAAATAAACTCGGTAGAAATATTGGCTTATTGTTTTATTTTAAAAGGAAAGCTAGCGTTGAATAATAACGAACATGATGAGGCTTTATTAGCATTAGATTCTGCTCAGGTATATGCCGATCAAATAGATGAGATAAGTATAGAAAAAGATTGGTATGAAGTAAAGTACCAGGTATTTGAACAGCAAAAGAAATATAAAGAATCCTTTGAAATATTTAAAAAGTACCAAAAAGCCAAAGACAGCTTAGCAAGTATTGAAAATGCTTCAAAAATTGAAGCCATTGGATTAAAAAAAACGTTAGCAATTTTAGCTAAAGAAAAGGAACTACAAAGTCAAAAATTACTGCTAACTAAACAAAGAGAAAAAGACTATAAAGTTCAGCTCTTGCTTAGTGTAATAATATTTGTATTGGTAACAGTTTTATTAATTGGTTTGTTCTTCTATCGTATAATTAGGCTTAAAAAAGCCAAAGAAATTGCTCAAAAAAATGAGGCATTAGAAAAATTGAATCATGAGTTAATCGCCTTGCAACTAAAAGAAACAGAAACCGCAAAAAAAGAGCTAGAGACAGAAGTTAATGAAAAAAATAACAGAATAAAATCATTAGTACATGCCATCAATGAGAAAAATACTTTGCTAGATGACTTGTCTAAAGAAGCTATTTTTTCAGAGAAAAAAGGAGCGTTAAAAAAGCTAAAGCGAATCATCGATTCAGAGGAAGAACGAGCTTTTTTTAATGAAGAAATTAATCAAATGAATGTTAAATTTCATCAAAAGCTAAAGGCTAAGTATCCACAACTATCAGACAAAGACTTAAAACTATCCTCAATGTTAAAAATGGGACTAAGTTCCAAAGAGATGGCAACACTATTGTCTATATCTAGTTCTAGTGTGGATGTTGCTAGATCAAGATTGCGAAAAAAAATGGGGATTTCTAAAGAGGAAAATATTACGGATTTTATGAATGGTATTTAGTTGATATGCAGTTGTTTATGTATGATTGTTAAGAAGATGTATAGAACAGTTATATACTATGTATAGCCCCAAATATTGGAGAATTAACAAGTGTGGGATTCTTTTGTTAAAGAATTTTTAAACACACATTATGAGAAAAATATTATTACCAATTTTAGCTGTATTTACTTTTCAAATATCAGCACAAACTAATTTAAATTTTGAGACGTGGTCTGGAAATGAACCGCAAGGATGGTACTCTTCAAATTCCTTAACATCTTCCAGTGGAGGAGCTCAAACTGTATTTAGAGAAACAACTAATCCTATTGAGGGGAGTTCATCCCTGAAGTTAGTAACTGGAGCTTGCCCAGACTGCCCAGACTTTTTACCTAACCAAACATTTGGATTGATAGATTGTTCGCTTCCTAACCCGTTTGGTGGTACCGTAGAACTTACTAGTCTTCAAGAATCTGGAGTTCCATATACGCTTAGACCTTTATCTATAGATTTTAAATATAAATCAATGCCACAAAATGGAGATGCTGCTGGTTTTCATATGGAGTTAACAAGGTATAACCCTGTTGCTGGTGAGTCTGAAACCGTCGGGGAAGCGTATTTTGAGACCAATTCAACAGTTAATAACTGGACACAAATTAATGTACCTATGGTATATTACTCTAATTTAACTCCAGATACGATGAATATTTTTATTGCTTCGAGTATAGGATCTATAATGGATTGCAGTTCAAGTATGTTTATACCAGGTATGCCATCGCCATACAATGATTGGGGACTACCTTATCCACAAACAGGAAGTGAGTTTCATGTCGATGAAATTGTAATTAACTTACCATCATGTGCTAGTTTATCAGCAACAACTTCAGGTACAAATGAAACCTCTTTTGGTGCAGCAGATGGAACGGCGTCTGTAAATGTAACAGGTGGAACAGCTCCATATACCTACCTATGGAATACTTTAGAGACTACATCTTCAATCGCCAACTTAGCTCCAGGAGCATATTTTGTAACAGTAACAGATGCTAATCAGTGCCAAAAAACAGTCAGCTATGTTGTTGCTCCAGCAGGATGTAATATCAATGTTGCAATGTCGGGAAATAATTCATCAACGAGTTCTATACATTCTGGAAATGGATCAGTTACAGCCTCTGTTTCAGGAGGAAATGGACCTTATGAATTTGTTTGGAATAATGGAACAGAAGAAGTTCAAACAGCAGCATCATCCATCAATAATTTACCTGTAGGAAGTTATGCTGTATTAGTTGTTGAACAAAATAATCCTAATTGTGCAGTATGGGGGCATTATACGGTTTTGGGACCTGGAGGCGCAACGGCTATAAAACAAAACGCTTCAGATTTGTTTACTTTTTACCCCAATCCAGCACAAGATTTTTTGAAAGTAAATATTGCAGAGCAAGGAGCAGTGGAGTATAGGATTATTGATGTTTTTGGGAAAGTACATAAAAATGGACAAATCCTAAATTCTGAAGAATATATTAATGTGGAAACATTAACAATTGGAACTTATTTAATTGAGGTAAATATAAAAGGTGAAATGATTTCAAAAATATTCATCAAACAATAAATTTTAAACCGACAAAGACTATATACTAAAGTTTTGTTAAGGTTAAAGAAAGTTAAAAAGACAATGTGTAAATTCACACATTGTCTTTTTCGTTTATATTACCCAAAATTTTGGATATGAAAGTATTGATAACTGGTGGATCAGGTCTTATTGGAAGTCGTTTGACAGAATTATTATTAGCGAATAACATCGAAGTCGTACATCTAACGCGTTCAGCACATTCAAAATTTGGGATTAAAACCTACGAGTGGGATTGGAAACAAAAGAAAATAGATGAAAACTGTTTTCAAGGTGTTACAGATATTGTTCATTTGGCTGGAGCAGGAATTGCTGATAAACCATGGACAATGCGTCGAAAGCATGAAATAATTCAAAGTCGTGTAAATACAGCAAAGTTGTTGTTTGATAAAGTAAAAGAATTACAAATACCAATCAAATCTTATATATCTGCTTCAGGTATTGGATATTATGGTGCGGTTAATTCAGATAAAGTTTTCTCAGAACAAGACCAGCCTCATGACGATTTTATCGCTAAGAGTTGTGTTTATTGGGAAAATAGTGCAGATTTATTTCAAGAGATTGGCGCAAGAGTCGTCAAATTAAGAACAGGTGTTGTTTTGGCAAAAGATAAAGGCGCATTAGCAAAAATGGATAAAACAGTAAAGTTAGGAATCGGAGCTCCAATTGGAACAGGAAAACAAGCTGTTCCTTGGATACATATTCACGATATTGCTAACCTTTATTATCAAGTATTGCAAAATAAAGAATACAAAGGGGTCTATAATGCTGTAGCACCAGAGTTTGCAGATAATGAAATGTTGACCAAAACAATTGCAAAAACATTGAATAAAAAAATGTTTTTACCCAATGTACCAGGTTTTGTGTTGAGAACAATATATGGAGAATTGTCGGATGTAGTGCTAAAAGGAAGTGCCGTTTCAGCAGAAAAACTGTTAAAATCGGGCTTTGAATTTCAATACCCAATTTTAACAGATGCCTTAGAAAATATTTATAAAAAATAGAACTTTTGTAAACGGCATTTTGGATTATGCTATCTTGCTAGAACAACTTTTCCTGTTACCCATTGTTTGCCAATAGGGTATCTCAATAAATAAATTCCAACAGGATAATCTCCTAAATATATTCTGGTGTTTCTAGCGCCATTAAATTCCACTTTTTGGAGGAGTTTACCACTTAGATCAGTGACATAAATAAACTCAATTTCCTCTGAAGTTTCAACCGTAACATAGTCTCGAGTTGGATTCGGATAAAACTTCCATTCAATTGTTTCAATACTATTTTCTCTCTGTGTAACACGAGATGAATCTCTTCTTGTTGAATCAGAATGGCCTAAGGTGTCAGCGTCAACATATACCTGTCCCTGATCTAATGTATAATTAACAACACTATCAGGATAGTTTAAAGGTAAATGTGGGGTGATTTCATCACATTCTGGATAGTAAACAGCCGTTTTGATGACGTTCGTTAAACGCTCCGTTAGTAATTGTACATCAAATTCGTCTACAGTTGGTTTGATATGAGCTACACCTATACCACTGTGATCCGTTAAAAAAAGATAAGTCCCATTAGTGCATAAAGCTAACGAACGCATTAAATATTCTCCAGATTTGTTAATTCCACTACCTGTTATAGGAACAATTTTAATCCCTTTTTTAGCCGCTTTTCTAGCTAATTTTTCTAAACGCTGAATGGTGTTTTCATCCGAATGAGCAGGAGCATCTAAAATCACAAATAAAAGTTTCGTTCTTGCATTTTCAGACCAACTGAGTTGATCGATTGCAACCGCTAATCCTTCATCTAGAGCCTCTGGCATATCTCCACCTCCTTTAGCATATTGATCGTCAATAAAAACTAAAGCCTCAGATAAAACATTGGTAAAGTCTTTATGTTTGGTCATATAATCTTCTGTTTTATCTCTATAAAAAACACTCCCATATTTAATGTTTACCCCTTTAAATAAATTTTGAGCTTTATACATGACTTGATTTAAGTCGCGTTTAATAAAGTTTATTTCATCCCCCATACTTCCTGTAGCATCAATTAGAAAAGCTATTTCCACTTCATTGGAAGTTGCGCCACAGTCAATATCAAGTTTAATCTTATTAATCCCTTTAGTAAAAAGTTTAGGTCTTTTTATTTCCTTAGTCAACCCTAAGTAAGAAACTTCGATTTTTCCAGTTTCTACTGTAATATCATTGAGCTTTCCCCATAGTTCAGCCTTTCCTGTGTTGTCAGAAATGGCTTCCCATATCACCGAATTTCCTTTGTCAAAAAGTTTTATTGTAGCTCCTACAACAGGATTTTTTTCTGTATTTAAAACTTGAACTGTAAACCTAGCTTGAGGATTCAATTTCCATACCTTTTGGTATTTTAATAAGTCCGATTTTAAATAGTCGTTCCACAATTGCCACTTTGCAAAATCATTAATTTCACCAGCAGTTAACCCTTTCCCTTTAGTAATGTTATGAACTTGAGCATTGTTATTGCTCAAATAAGCAACCTCTCCCATATAGCGAGTGTCCAGTTTATATTCTTTTTCTTCAAGAACTCGAGCTTTTTTTGAAGCATCTTTGTTAAGAGAAAAATCATTGACTTGATCCTCAGTGATTTTAATGACCTCTTCCTCCACTTCATAACCCGCATACATGACTTTTAAATGATAGGTTCCAGTGTCTTTAAAATCCATAGAATAATTTCCCTCTTCATCGGTTAATACCGAGTTGATAAGCTTGTTGTTGCTGTCGTACGCTTGTACGTTCCCAAATCGTACATTACTTGGTCGTTCAGATTCCATCACCATTACTTCTGCTTTTCCTCTTAGATTTTGAGCAAAAGTTATTGCAGAGAAAAGTGATGAAAAAAGTATCAGTTTTATTTTCATGATTTGATCGTTTTTTAGTGGTTAATATGGCACATTAACATTCAGGTTTAAATAACTGAAGCTAGTCCATGATTTTTGTTTAAAAATTCAATAACTGATACAAGTGATTTTTTAAGAAGTTCAATTTTTTTTAATTTTTTTTTGAACCAATTTATTTTTTTGCTGTACGGGAGGGGGAATTTCAAATAATTAAACGATGAAAAACCTTACACTTCAGATGCTAACGATTACCTTGTTAACCCTAATAAATATAGGTTGTGTCACGACAAATCCAGATAAGGAAGCTACCAAAAAAGAAAAAACAATAGAAGTTGTTGGTAGCTCAGAAATATTTATTCAACCCAACCAGATCGTGTTGAATATAGGTTTAAAATCGAGAAGCAATACCTTAAAAAATAAGTTGCTAAAGGTTTTAGAAAAGCATAATATTTCAGAGCATCAAATTACATTAAATACGATAAATAATAACTGGGATTGGTATTATTACTCCAATAGAGAGTATTTAAACTATGATGTGCAAATAGATAGTACGGTTAACTCAGAAAAACTAATGTATGATTTAAAACCTTTGGTTTATCGTGCTCATATTGTCCAAAAAAGACATACCCATATTCAAGACCATATTCAAAGAGTAAAAGAAGAAGCGATAAAAGCAGCAAAGTATAAAGCCTCCTATTTATTGGAAGCTGTTGGAGCAGAATTAGGTCAGGTAATTACAGTTCAAGAAATCGTTACACCAGTTGCTACTAGAGATAATTGGTGGAGTTATCAAAGAAGTTACCCAAGAGAAACCATATACAGTAATCGATCTTTTGATTCAGGAGAACAACCCGTTTCAAATATTTTACAAGAACAACTCAGGTACGAAGTGAAAGTCATTTTCGAAATTATATAAAACAGTGAATATTTTTTAAAACAAAAAACAATCAAATTATGAAAACAACAACAATTTTAATTGGTCTATTTTTAGGAATAGCATCTACAACATTTGCACAATATAATTCAGTAGCAGGGAAAAATAGAATTACTGAAAATGTAGAAGAGGAGTACTACGATAAAGACCTAGGAGAAAAAAGAAGTCGTATTGTGGAAAAAGAAGTAGAAAGTGATACTTATGGAAATGCTAAGGGAAATCAATATGATTTAGCAGTAGATGGAGCTTTTGAAGGACAGACAATCGCTGTTTTGGACTTTTGTGAAGATGGTTATTCTTTTGATACAGCAAAAGGAGCATTAGCAGAAAAAGGTTTTTCTGTATACCGATGGAGTAAAGCAGCTCCAAGCCCAAAAGAACTCCAGGAAGGATTGGATAAATCATGTCAATTGTGGATTGTTTCTGGTCGAAATAAGTATTTAAATGAAAAGCATTTAGCGATTATCAAAGACTTTTTTGAAAGTGGAAGAGGAGTTTACATCTGGGGAGATAACGATCCCTATTATGTAGACGCAAATTATATTGCTAAAGCATTAATCGGAGTGCAAATGACGGGGAATACCCATGGTGATCAAACCGTTAATTTACAGATGGAAGAAAAGAAAGCAGGAGTAATGCCCAACCATTTAATTACAACAGGATTACAAAATATTTATGAAGGAATAACTATAGCAACACTTCCCAATCATAAAGATTTAACCCCAATTATTTATGGGTCAGCAAATAACCTCGTTACTGCTGTATATGAGAAAGATGGGAAACGTTTAATCTTAGATGGAGGGTTTACACGTTTATTTATTAAATGGGATACCGCAGGAACAGGTCGTTATGTGAAAAATGCAGCAGCTTGGCTAGTGAATTACGAACGTTTTGGGGATGATGTTGTAGCCAATCAAAAATAAAAATTGATACCTAATTTTCTTTTTAGTTAATGGTAAAATAAAAAACAATGAAGACAATAATTGTAGTGTTAGCAATAATAATCACAACCAATACTTTTGGTCAAGCAATGGGTAATAGTGGTTACTTAAATGTATCTAATGAAGCGAAGTCGGTTTCCATAAACAACCAAAGGCTTAACCTAAATAACTTAAACGCCGATATCAATATAAAAGTAAAAGGGATGGCTAATTTAAAGGCTGATACTTATGTCGCTATTTTTAGTTTAAATCAAGTGGGAAAAACAGCCGAAGAAGTTAATAGTTTAATTGATGATAGAATTTCAAAATCAATTAAAGAGATTAAAGCATTACAAGGGGTAGAGACATTTATAGATATGGTTTCTTTTGTCCCTGTATATGAAGTGCAAGTAGAAAAGAAAGTTTTTAGTAAGAAAACTTATAATGAAGTACCGGCTGGTTTTGAAGTAAAAAAGAACCTTCATATTAAATATACTGATGGAAACTTATTAAATAACATTATTGCAATCCTATCCAAAAACGAAATCTACGATTTAGTTAAAGTAGATTATTTCTCTGAAGACATAGAAGCTACCAAAAAACAATTAATGGAAAAAGCTAAAACCATTTTGTTGGAAAAGATTAAAAATTATGAATCTATTTTAGGAGAAAGTATTGGAGATATTGAGAAACATATCGCAGATAATTATCGAGTTGTTGTTCCCACAGAAATGTATCAAACTTACCAAGCATATAATGGGTACAATTTATCAAATACGATAAAGAAGATAAATACGCATCAGAAGAGCACTTCTTATTTTTATCAACCCGTGACCGATAGAAGCTTTGATTTTGTAATCAATCCTACCATTTTTGAGCCCGTCACTCAAGTAATGTATGAAATAGATTTAAAAATAAATAGGGCTGAGTTTTTAAGGACAAAAAAACAGGAAGAAAAAGAAAAAATACAGTACGAAAGACGTCTAAAAGAACAAGAGCAAAACAAGTCTAGTGAATCTGCCAAATATTATATCGTAACACCGAATGGAGAGGTAAAAAACTTAACGCTTTAAAAACAGAGAATGATGAAACTCAAATCAATTTTAATGATCCTTTGTATAGGAAGTTACTCAATAGCTGGTTTTTACGGCCAATATAATGAAGCAGCTGCAAAAAATGTTATAATAGAAGAAGTTAAAGAAACGTATTTCGATAAAGATGCAGGTGAACAAAGAACAAGAACTGTAAAAAGAGAGGTTGCTATTGATACTTATGGAAATGCTAAAGGAAATCAGTATGATTTGGCAGTAGATGGAGCTTTTCAAGGGCAAACAATAGCCGTTTTACACTTTTGTGCTAGAGGGATGTTTGATTTCAAATTACCCCAACAAGCATTAGCAGAAAAAGGCTTTTCTGTCTACAGATGGATGAATCAAGCCCCTTCTTCAGAAGAGTTGAAAAAAGGGTTAGAAAAAGCCTGCCAGCTTTGGATTATTTCAGATACTAAACAAAACCTTAACGCAGAACATTTAAAGGTGATTAAAGACTTTTTTGAAAGTGGAAGAGGCGTTTATATCTGGGGAGATAATCAACCGTATTATGCCGATGCCAATTATGTTTCTAACGCATTAATTGGTGTGGAAATGCAAGGCGATACAAGAGGAGATCAAGTGGTTGGGTTACAAATGGAAGAGAAGCAAGCAGGGGTAACGCCTAACCATTTAATAACAACAGGAATCCAAAATATTTATGAAGGAATAACAGTTGCTACTTTGCCAGAGCATGAGGACTTGATGCCAATTATTTATGGTTCAGCTAATAATTTGGTAACTGCAGTTTATGAAAAAGATGGAAAACGCCTGATTTTAGATGGGGGCTTTACCCGGTTATACAAAAATTGGGACACAGCAGGGACTGGTCGCTATGTAAAAAATGCAGCAGCATGGCTAGTGAATTACGAACGTTTTGGGGATGCTGTTGTGACAAACCAAAAATAATTGAAAGACTATTGAACCAATCCATTTTTAATATGTATTAGAAAATAAAAAACGACGAATTATGAAAACTAAATCAATTTTAATAGCTCTTTTTACAGGAATCTTGTCAATATCAAGTGCTTATGGACAGTATAATAAAGCAGCAGCACAGAATGTCATCATGGAAGAAGTCGAAGAGGCTTATTACGATAAAGATCTTGGCGAGCAAAGAACGAGGGTTGTAAAAAAAGAAGTAGCGAGTGATACTTATGGAAATGCTAAAGGCAATCAATATGATTTAGCTGTTGATGGAGCGTTTGAGGGACAAACGATAGCCGTCTTACATTTTTATACTGGAGGAGGATTTAACTTTGAATTACCCAAAAAAGCACTGGCAGAAAAAGGCTTTTCAGTGTATAGATGGATGAACAAAGCTCCTTCACCTCAAGAGCTAAAGAAAGGGCTAGAAAAATCATGTCAATTGTGGATTATTTCAGATATGGGAAAGCACTTAAATGACGAACATTTAGCAGTGATTAAAGACTTTTTCGAAAGTGGAAAAGGCGTTTACATTTGGGGAGATAATCAACCATATTATGCCGATGCCAATTATGTATCTAAAGCATTAATTGGTGTCGAAATGCAAGGGAACACAATGGGAGACAAAACGGTTAACTTACAAATGGAAGAAAAGAAAGCAGGCGTAACACCTAATCATTTAATTACAACAGGGTTACAAAATATTTATGAAGGAATTACGATTGCAACGTTACCTGATCATAAAGATTTAACACCAATTATTTATGGTTCAGCAGATAATCTAGTAACAGCTGTTTATGAAAAAGATGGAAAGCGTTTGATTTTAGATGGAGGTTTTACCAGATTGTATAATAAATGGGATACCGCTGGGACAGGTCGCTATGTAAAAAATGCAGCAGCTTGGTTGGTGAATTACGAACGTTTTGGAGACGATGTTGTAGCCAATAAGGAATAAATAACTTAGGCTCAGCATAAGTTAAGTATGTATTTCAACTGTTTATTGGGTTTAAAGCAGTACCTTTGCGCAAAATAAAATAAAATGAGCGAAGCGATAAACAATGTAATTACTGTTGATTACAAATTATTTAAAGATACAGCAGAAGGAGAGATGATCGAGTCTACAGAAGGGAAACAACCATTAGTTTTCTTATCTGGAGTAGGGCAAATGATTCCTGAGTTTGAAGCAAATGTTGTCAACTTAGAAGTAGGAGCAACGTTCTCTTTTGGTATCAAAGCAGAAAACGCGTATGGAGTAAAATCTGATGATGCAATTATCGAATTGCCACAAGATATGTTTATGCAAGATGGTAAGTTAGTAGAGCAAGTTGTTGTTGGAAATATTTTACCATTAGAAGATCAAAATGGTCATGTACACCCAGCAAAAGTTGTTTCAATCAACGAGACAACAGTAACGATGGATGTAAATCACCCATTAGCAGGACAAGACTTACATTTTACAGGTTCTGTGGTTGAGGTAAGAGAAGCAACTCAAGACGAAATCCAACATGGACATGTTCATGGAGCAGGAGGAGTAGAGCATTAAGCTATTACCATTCAAAATAGTTAAAAACGCCGTCTTTTATAGATGGCGTTTTTTGTTTGGAATATCAATAATTCAACCCTCCCCAAAATCAATATGATAATGCTCGTCGTGTAAGGCATTAATCATTTTAGAAAGTCCTTTGACGACATAGATTCCACTAGCTTTTAATTTTTTACCATATTCGGTAGCAAACAACTCATCTTTGTATTCTATTTTGATGATTACTTTCTTAATTTTTAACCCTACTTTTTTAGCTTGTTGATTTAAAATCAAAATATGGCGGGCAATGAGGTTAAAATCAACTTTTACTGTGTTATCATTAGCGTATTCTCCTTGATCATTAAAGGCCAATAAATAATGCCTCGTTCCCAAACTATCTAGTTTATAATAGGGTTGCTTGTTTTGTATTAAAGGCATCATAAAGTCAACACTTAACCCCGTTTGATGTGTCCGATGAGGGTAGAGTTCTCCCCCTTTTTGATTGGCCGTTTCCATAATGAAAAAATGGCGGTTAGGGACCTCTTTTTCTAGTTGTTTATAGCTTTCTAATACTGTTGTTAGGACTTTGTTGTTGAGGTATGCACGACCACTTAAATAACTCCCTTTATCAAAATAGCTAAAATTAGTACCATAAAAAGGGAGCAGTTTACCATTGGTTAATTTTCCATTGGAAACACTTCCCGAAGATCTACTAGGTTTTTTGTTTCCTTTATTTTGTTGATAATATGAAAGTATAGCCGTGTCTTTTTCTGTGCCTAATGGCTTAGAAGGTGACTTTATCCCTTGTTTATTTGGGGCTTCTTGACTTTGACAAGCATAAAACAAAAAAACAGGGATAAAATACAACAAGAGTTTCATAAATAAAAAATAGGGTTGATTTATCCAAATACGTTTATCTTTGCCTATGAGTTACAAGATGGCTCATGTTTAAGGAAAAGAATTCATGAAAATCGCATTTAAAAAATACCAAGGTACAGGAAACGATTTCGTAATTATTGATAATAGGGAACAGCTCTTTGATAAAAACAATAGTGCCATTATCAAGCACATTTGCAATCGTAAATTTGGAATTGGTTCGGATGGTTTGATATTGATTGAAAATCATGAAAAATATGATTTTAATATGGTGTTTTTTAACCCAGATGGCTCGCAGAGTTTTTGTGGGAATGGAAGCCGATGTGCGGTCCAGTTTGCTTATGATACGGGAATTATAACTCAAGAACATACTGAGTTTATCTCAACAGATGGCTGGCATGAAGCGTTGGTTCTAGAGGACAAGCAAGTAAAACTAAAAATGCATGATGTTTCCAATATATCAAGAGGAAAAGCATTTGATTTTATGAATACAGGCTCTCCACATTATGTCACTTTTACTGAGCATCTCAAACAATTGGATATCGTAACTGAGGGAAGTAAAATCCGATATGCAGATGCTTATCAATCAATTGGAGGAACGAATGTCAACTTTATTGAGCAACAAGAAGACAATTATTACGTTAGAACCTATGAGCGAGGTGTGGAGAATGAAACACTGTCTTGCGGAACAGGAGTAACAGCTTGCGCACTGAGTATTGCTTTAAAAGATAATATAAAAGATGGAGAAGTGGATATTCATACCCAAGGAGGGCAGTTAACTGTAGCTTTAGAGCAAACAGAAGATGGATTTAAAAATATTTGGCTACAAGGACCCGCTACATTTGTTTTTAAAGGAGAGCTTTTCATTTAATTTATGCCAATTCTAACCAATATAGAACACTTAGCAGTAGAACAACACCTGGAGTCAGGCTTTTTTTTATGTTTAATTGCCACCAATAAAATTCCTCCTCATATCGCTATTATCGCAAACGGAAAATATTATTCTGTAAGTGTTAGAGGGGTAAAAATAGCAGTGGATTATCAGTCGTTATTAAAAACAATACACCACAAAAAGATCCCTAGTTTATTTATCCAATTAGCCATAGAACCAAATTTTCAAGCACTAAAAAAAGCCTATGGCCAATACCCGAAATTAACAGAAAAAGAATCCTGCCTGTTTCCTATTCGAGATTACTTTCAAAAAGAACAACTGACAACAGAAAATTGGGAGTTTGTATTTAATGCTGTGGATGATTTATTGTTTAAGAATATGGTTGTTCAAAGTTATCATTTGTTTATGGAAGACTTACTTAAAGCGAGAAGTTTTCGATTGAAAGAGTATACCAAAAGTGAAATCATTGCGTTAATAAAAGAGTTGAAAGCACTATGTTAAGTAACAATAGAATTACATTAAGAACATTGGAGCCAACAGATTTAGATTGTTTGTTGAAGTGGGAAAATGATGCAGATCATTGGCGGGTGAGTAATACTTTTGTTCCGTTTTCTCGTAAGTTAATGGAAGAATATATTTACAGTGCGCAAGATTTATTTGCAACCAAGCAAATTCGTTTTATAATCGAAGACAATGCTTCTAAAAAACAGTTGGGTTCTATCGACTTGTTTGATTTTGATCCTTTTCATTTGAGAGCTGGAGTGGGGGTTTTAATTGATAAAAAATATAGGAATAAAGGGGTCGGAAAAGATGCCTTAGAGTTGTTAAAAGAATATTGTTTTAAGCACTTGAATCTAAATCAAATTTATTGTTCCATAGCTGCATCTAACGAAGCCAGTATTCAGTTGTTTGAGCAAGGAGGGTTTATTCAAGGAGGAGTCAAAAAACAATGGCTCAATCAAGGCGGTTTTTGGGAGGATGAATTGTTTTTTCAGTGTTTAACTAAAAATCATTAACTTTAAAAAATATGAGAAAAATTATTGTTGTCATCGTATTTATTTTGGGAGTAAGCTTGTTTTTTTCTTCGTGTAGGAGAAATAATCAGGTCGTGCCTTATGTTGCTATTGATACCTATTTAAACTTAAACTTACCAGCCTATATTAATCTCAATGGAGTAGGAGGTTGGGCTTATGTTTCTGGAGGAAATAACGGTTTAATCGTGTATCGTCAAACACAAAATGTGTTTATGGTATATGATCGATATTGTACTTACAATATTGAAGAATCTTGTGGGGCTGGAGCTGTAGATTCAACCAATATAAGAATAGCATGTGATTGTGATGGAAGTCAATATCAACTTTTTGATGGAGCTGTTATTCAAGGTCCAGCAACTACAAATTTGCATCAATACCGCTCAGATTTTGATGAGATCAACAATACCTTACATATTTATAATTAATGAAACATATTCTACGTAACTGTTGTGCGCTGTTAATGTGTTGTTTGTCTTGGGCAAACTTATCTTTTTCACAAGAAAATATTTCTGCAGACTCTACCCTTTCAAATTATTATTATGAAGTCGGAATGGGCTTTGCAAATGTTGGGGAGTTGATTGTAAGGGGAATAGATGGCCAACAACTTTTTCCAGAAAGAGATCAATTGTCGATAGCGATATCTCAACATACCAAAGCAGATCGATATTTACGTTTAGGAATGGTTATGGGGTTTTATAAAGAAGTTGTTACAGGAGGAAAAAACAACTTGATTAATCCGTTTATGATTACTGCTGGAGTTGAAAAGAAAAAAATGAAAAATAGATGGGCATTCTCTTATGGAGCAGATTTATATTATCGAACAACCATTAAAGGGGTTAATGTAGGAGGACAATATTGGCAAGCTCAAAATCCAGGTTTTGGTATTGCAGGTTTGGTAAGTGCAGCCTATTTTATTCATCCCAATTTTTCACTTAGAACAGAAACAGAAATAGGTGCAGGAGTTCAACAAGACTTTAAAAATGGAGGGTTTGCAACTCAGAAAGTTTTGTCTCCCTCTTTGGTGCCTATTAAGACATTGAGTTTAGAAATGAAATATCATTTCTAGTACAATTCCTCTGATCTTCCAGCATCCAATCTTAGCAAGATAAAAATCATAATAGAAAAGCTTAAAATCGAAGATCCTCCTTTACTAAAAAAAGGAAGTGGAATACCAATAACAGGAGCTAGTCCAATAACCATGGCAATGTTAATCATAAAGTGAAAAAAGAGAATGCTGGCTACGCTATAGCCAAAAATACGTGTGTACTTACTTCGTTGTCGTTCAGCAATCATCACGATTCGAATTAAGAAAGAAACATAGAGGAGGATCAATACTGTATTTCCAATAAATCCCCATTCTTCAGACCAAGAACAAAAAATAAAATCTGTACTTTGTTCGGGTACATGTTTGTATTTTTCATTGCTTAAAGTTCCTTGTAAAAAACCTTTTCCAGAAACTTCTCCAGAGCCAATAGCTGATAAAGCTTGGTAAATGTTATAACCATCACCTCTTCTGTCTTCTTTTACACCAAACATGATTTGAAAACGAGAACGGTGACGACTTTTAAATACATTATCGTAACTCCAGTTGATGGTAAGTACAATTAATACCGCCCCAATCGTACTAATTATTATCGCAGGGTAATAGGATTTTCTATAGCGGGGTAATACAAAGAAACGAACCAATAATGCTGAGGCTGCTCCAACAGCGACGATTCCTATAGCTAAGGTATAGTTATTAGAGTAAAAAGCACTTGGTCGAGCGATTTCTTTATATTTTGAAGCAGAGTAAGCGCCTTGAGCAATCAAACGATTAATGTTTTCTTCGTTAATTTCTGCAGTTTCAAAAGAAGCAATATAGACTCCTAGAATACTAATAACCAAACCTAATAATCCAATCAATAAGATGTTTCCAGAAAGACCTTCTCGATACATCACAAAAATAAAAGAGAAAAAAACCAGTAACGTTCCTGCATCTGGTTGCAAAAGAATCAGCCCACCAGGAATAGCAAGGATCAGTACCACAGTAGCTTTTGTTCTGATATCTTGAAGTTTTACATTGATTTGACTCATATAATAGGCAATAGCCATAGCAGATGCAAACTTGGAGAATTCGGAAGGTTGAAGAGAAAAACTTCCGAGTTTAAACCACGAGCGAGCTCCATTGATCGGAGGCATAACCAACACTACCATCAGCATAAGCAGCACTACTCCGTAAGTCAAATAAGAGGATTTTTTTATTAAACTACTGTCCATTAGAAGAATAATTCCCCCAATAGTAGAAGATACAGCTATCCAAAATAATTGTTTCCCATACGGCTTGGTCCAAGTATAAATCGCTGGAAAGTTTTCGTCATAACTAGAAGAATAGATGGTCAATAACCCCATAAATGCCAATGCAAAATACATGATTAACAATGGAATATCTATCTTTTTTAATATGTTTTGTTCTCTAGCCATTAGTGTTTAAAATCAGAATCTTTTGTTAAGATAATAGCGTCTAAAATTCGTCGTTCTTTTTTCTTTCCTCGTTCAGATAATTGACCTTTTAGATATTTTTCAATCATAACACTTGCTATAGGAGCTGCCCAAGTTCCTCCCCAAGTTCCATACTCTACGTATACAGCAATGGCAATTTTTGGGTTTTCTTTAGGGGCAAATGCTATAAAGACAGAGTGATCATTAAAACTTTTGTTTTCCACTGTTCCTGTTTTTCCACACACAGCAATGCTATCAATTTGTGCTTGTCTAGCAGTACCACTCAAAACCACTTGTTCCATAGCATCTCTTACTGGCGTAAAGAATGCTGAATCAACTACAGTATAATGCCTTTCTTTAAAAATCTCTTTTTTGTCTCCGTGTTCTCCAATTTTTTTAACCAAGTGTGGAGTGTAATAATAGCCTTTGTTGGCTAAAATTGCCGCTAAATTAGCCATTTGAAGAGGAGAAACACCAATCTCTCCTTCCCCAATACTGTTGGAGTAAATTGTGCTAAATGCCCAACGATTCTGACCATACCACTTATCATAAAATGTTGTGTCGGGAATATTACCACTTTTTACTCCTGGTATATCCGAGTCAAATTTAGTTCCTAAACCAAAACTCATAATAGATTTCCTCCATTTGGTTAAACCTATCCTACTATCTTTAAATATAGAATTCGCTTCTCCTCGCATGATTAATCGTTTATACACTTGATAGAAATAAGGGTTGCATGAGTGCTTAATGGCTATACCAACATTAGAGGGGTGTTCGTGATTATGACAGCCAATGAGTGATTTGTTACAAGTAAATCCAGAATTTTCGGTGATTACCCCTTCTTGCATGGCCACAAGTGCTTGTACAAGCTTAAAGATAGAGCCTGGTCGATAATTGGAATTGTATACCCCTCTATTTAATAAGGGTTTAAGTGAGTCATTTTTACTCAATTCAGACCAAGTTTTAGCAAAGTCTCTCCCTACTAACCCACGAGGGGAGTAGGTTGGTGCTGAAACCATGGATAGAATTTCTCCAGAAGACGGTTCGATAGCTACAATACAGCCAATTTTATTTTGCATCAATTGTTCTCCATATTTTTGAAGTTGTAAGTCAATGCTACTGTAGAGTTTTTTCCCCTCTTCAGCATATTCTGTATTAAGCGCAGTAGTTTCGTTTCCTAATCGATCTCTAAGGTATTTTAAAGAACCACGTTTTCCTCGTAGTTCATATTCATAAGTTCGTTCAAGCCCTGTAATCCCAATATAGTCATCCATAAGGTAATAAGGTTCATCTTTTTGCTGGTCCTTGGCGTATTGTTCGGCACTGATTTTTCTGATATAACCTAAAATATGTCCTCCAACATCGTGAGGGTATCCGCGTTGTGTATTCTTTTTGGTCTCAAAGCCCTTGTAATGTTTTAACTTTGTGATAATGGCTCCATAATCTTCCTGAGAGACCCCCTCAATAAAGACTGAGGCTTTGTAGGGAGCGTAATTTCTAGCTTTTTTTAAACGTTTGTCAAAATCTGGTCTAGTAAGCCCTAAAACTTTACACAATTCAAGCGTATCTAGCTCACCTATTTTATTAGGGGTAACCCAGATATCGTAGACTTGATTAGCGATGACTAAAAGTTCTCCATTTCTGTCATAAATAAGTCCTCTAGAGGGTTTAATGACCTTTTGGCTATGTGTAATTTTTTCTGCTCGGTCTATCCATTTGTCGTCCAATACTTGAATGTATAATAAACGGGAAATAAATATTATTCCCATAAACAGCATAATCAATATCACTACCCATCGTCTACCTTGGTATGGATCCATATTATTGTTTTTTTATGGTTAAATATTGATACAGAGCGGAGAGAATAATTGCCGCTACAGTAGAGGCTAGTGCTTTTATAAAAACACTTAAAGTAGCTTGGTAGTTTAGCGATTCAAATGCAAAGTAGGTAAGGTGAAAACTCAATAATAATAACGAAGAGTATAAGATGTACTGTCCTGAAGGTAGTGATGTGACATTGGGAGAAAAGAATGATTCAAAACCTTCTCTTGGGGAAATAAGTCTAAGAATATAAGGTCTCAAAAAAGCAATAATAAGCATTGCAGAAGCATTAATTCCTAAGGTGTTATGGAAAGCATCGAGTATAATTCCAAATAGAAAACCAACCAATAATAGTCGAGGACCTCTCCAGCTTACAGGTAGAATTAGAATACTAGTTCCTAAAACAATAGGGTTGATATATGGATTAAGCGCTCCAAAACTTATTTGGTCAATAACCAAAACCTGAACCATTAATAGGCCGATAAAATGGAAAATATGTTGAATTGAATTACTCATTGATTTCCTCCGAATTTATCAGTTGTTTTAATTCTATTCTATTGATGTCGTCAACAATAAAAACACTATAAACATCATTGAAACCTTCAGTTAGTTGTACAGTGATTAATTGTGTTCCTTTACCAGGTATTTCTTCCGTTTTTTGAACCGTTCCAATTAACTCTCCTTTAGGGAAAAAACCATCTCCGCCTGTAGTAATAATCGTATCACCTGCTTGAACAGGGATAAAATCTGATATGTCATTTAAGGTGGCTGTTTGCCAATTGTCTGTTGATTCCCACGTTAGGAGACCAAATGACTGAGAAGATTGATGTCGAACAGCTAATTCAAATTTGGGATGAATAATAGGAAGTACAGTAGAGTAATGCTCACTGCAAGCAACAGTATACCCAAGAATACCTTTTGTTCCTATTACCCCCATATTCTTTGTTAAACCATTTGCTTTTCCCTTGTTGATCGTCAGAAAGTTATAACGTTTGTCTTTGGTTGACCGAATCACAGAAGCAGATTGAAAACGGTATTGTTGCAGGTAAACCGTGTCCTCTTTCAAAGAAAAATAGTTGCCAATAACATTCCCGCTTCCTTTTATTTTTTCTTGTAAAACTCTGTTTTGAACCCTTAATAATTCGATTTCCTTTTTTAAACTAAAATATTGTTCAATAGTATTAGAAGCATTATAGATTTCGCCTATAAACCGATTAGAAGAGTTGGCAAATTGGGAATGTTGATAAGGATTGTTTTTAGAAAAGATCAATATCATGCAGATCAACTGTAGTATCAAAAAGATAAAAACAGTACTATATTTTTGAAAAAACTTAAAAATATTTTGCATGGTTCTACTTCACTCTTTACACGGAAAAAGCCGTATTAATATACAGCTTTTGTCAACTTAAATTTAGGTTGTTCTTAATGTTTATTGTTTGATTAAGAACTGGTACTTATCAATGTTCTTTAATGCAATTCCTGTACCTCTCGCAACAGCTCTTAAAGGATCCTCAGCAATATGAACAGGAAGTTTAGTTTTTTCTGAAATACGTTTGTCCAATCCTCTCAACATTGAGCCTCCGCCAGCTAAGTATATCCCTGTTTTGTAAATGTCAGCAGATAACTCTGGAGGTGTCATTTCTAAGGCATTCATAATCGCCTCTTCAATTTTGGCTATGGACTTATCTAAACAGTGTGCAATTTCTTGGTAAGTCACATAAATTTCTTTTGGAATACCCGTCATCAAATCTCGTCCACGAACAGGGAAGTCTTCAGGTGGATTTTCTAACTCTGTTACAGCAGCACCAACTTCAATTTTAATTTGTTCAGCAGTTCGCTCACCAATTAAAATATTGTGTTGACGTCTCATGTATTCTTCGATATCTCCAGTAAAATCGTCACCAGCAACACGGATAGATTTGTCACAGACAATTCCTCCCAATGCAATGACTGCAATTTCAGAAGTTCCTCCACCTATATCAATAATCATGTTACCCATAGGTTCTTCAACATCCACTCCAATTCCAATTGCTGCAGCCATAGGTTCATGAATCAAATAAACTTCTTTTCCACCTGCATGCTCAGCAGAATCTTGAACGGCTCTTTTTTCTACTTCAGTAATACCTGAGGGGATACAGATTACCATTCTTAAAGAAGGTTGTATAATTTGACGTTTAGAGCTAATCATTTTGATCATTCCTCTAATCATGTGTTCAGCGGCATGGAAGTCGGCAATTACTCCATCGCGAAGCGGACGAACAGTTTTGATGTTTTCATGAGTTTTACCATGCATCTGTTGAGCTTTTCGTCCAATTCCAATTATTTTATTGGTGGTACGGTCTATTGCTACGATAGAGGGCTCGTCAACCACTACTTTATCGTTTTGGATAATCAGTGTGTTGGCTGTTCCTAAATCAATTGCTATTTCTTGTGTAAATACGTTAAATAATCCCATTATTTGTATTTATTGTGTTAGTTAGTGTTTAAAATGTCTTGTCCCAGTGAAAACCATAGCGATACTGTTTTCATTACAGTAATCAATAGATAGTTGATCTTTAATTGATCCACCTGGTTGAATAACAGCATTAATCCCCTCTTTTCCTGCAATCTCCACACAATCAGGGAATGGGAAAAAAGCATCTGAAGCCATAACAGCTTCTTTCAAGTCAAAACTAAAAGATTTAGCCTTATGAATAGCTTGGTTTAATGCATCTACCCTAGAAGTTTGACCTGTTCCGCTTGCTAATAATTGCTTGTTTTTGGCTAGAACAATTGTATTCGATTTCGTATGCTTAGAAATCTTACTAGCAAATTCTAAATCTGTCAATTGATTTTCAGAAGGTGCAAGCGTTGTTGCTTTTTGAAAGTCTTCCTTTCGATCAGTAATACTGTCTTTTTCTTGGTAAAGAACACCATTTAGTAGGGTTCTAATTTGTGTTTTTGGAAAGTCAATGTCTTTTTGAATCAATAAAATTCTATTCTTTTTGCTTTTTAATAATTCCAAAGCTTCCTCGTCAAAACTTGGAGCAATCACCACTTCACAAAATAGTTTGTTAACCTCTTCTGCTGTAGCAATATCAATCGTCTTGTTGGTGATTAAAATCCCACCAAAAGCAGAAACTGGGTCTCCTGCCAATGCCGCTAGATAGGCTTCTTTTACAGTTGGTCTGGTTGCTATTCCACAAGCATTATTGTGTTTTAGAATAGCGAAAGTTGGTTCCTCGTTTTTAAACTCTTGCATTAGAGATACAGCAGCATCTACATCCAGTAGGTTGTTGTAACTTAATTCTTTTCCATGTAGTTTGTCAAAAAGTTCTGAAAGATTACCGTAGAAAACCCCTTTTTGATGAGGGTTCTCCCCATATCTTAAAACGGTTGAATCGAGTATGCTTTCTTTTAGAACTTCATCGTTATTCCCGTTGAAATATTTAAAAATCTCTGTATCATAATGAGAAGAAACATTAAATGCAGCAGTAGCAAAGTGCTTTCTGATCTCTTCTGTCGTCTCTCCGTTTTGTTCTGTTAAAATTTGTAACAAATCCTCATACTGGTTTTTGGAAGAAACAATTACAACATCTTTGTAGTTTTTAGCGGCGGCTCTAATTAAAGAAATTCCTCCAATATCAATTTTTTCGATAATAGCTTCATGACTTGCGCCAGATGCAACAGTGTCTTCAAATGGATATAAATCAACAATGACTAAATCAATTTCAGGGATTTGATATTCCTCTAGTTGAGCAACGTCGTTATCCAAATCTCTTCGGCTCAAAATACCACCAAACACTTTAGGATGTAGGGTTTTTACTCTTCCTCCCAATATTGATGGGTAACTGGTTAAGTCTTCTACTCTAGAAACTGAACATCCTTGTGCCTCGATGTATTGCTGAGTACCTCCAGTTGAGAAGATTTCTACGTTTAATTGATCAAGTGTTTTTACGATTTTATCTAAGTTTTCTTTGTTAAAAACAGAGATTAATGCCTTTTTGATTTGTTTTTTTTGGCTCATTTTGATTTAGAAACTAGCGTTGTGATGATTGCAAGTTGTAAATATAAAAACTATTTCCTTAATAATAATGGGCGTTTTAGTGGTGTAGCTTTCATTGTTAACAACTAAAATCAAATGTTTATAATTAAAATATTTTATTCCAATTCTGAAAATCTATCATTGCTAAATTTTTATTAATCAAATTACAATTGTATATTCGCGGACTTAAAATTTTTTATATAGAATGGCAGTAATTGGAAAAATTAGAGAAAAGTCAACCTTACTGGTGATTTTCGTAGGTCTAGGATTACTATTGTTTATTATCCCTTTTGATAGAATATCTAGCTATTTTTATGGGACTGGTGAACAACCAATAGGTAGTATCGACGGGAAGCCAATGATGGATTCAGAGTGGCACTACAACTACAAAGTCGACAGTACTATTAGTGTGTATAGACAACAGTATATGCAGGCTGGTCAGGTGTTGGTTTTAGACGAACAACAAAACGATCAAATAAAGAACAGTGTTTGGAGCCAAATGGTTGTGGGAACGTTGTTTGGAAAACAATTAGCTGAAGTCAATTTAGGTGTAGGAAATAAAGAGCTGAATGATGTTTTGATTTATGGAGAGGAGCCTTCAAAGGTGATTCAAGATATGTTTACATTTAACGGAAAGTTCGAAAAAGATTCTGTAAAGCCAGGAATTGATAGAGTGTTAGTTGGTGGTAAAGGGGCGAAAGCATGGTTGTATAGCAATGTTGAGCAACCAATCAAAACACAACGCTTAAGAGATAAGTATACTAAAATGGCAAAATTTGGAGCTTATGCTACCAATCAAGAAGCAAAACGTAAATTTATTGAAAAAAATACAAAGGCATCTGTGAGGTATGCTTTTAAAGAGTTTAGTACAATTCCAGATTCTTTAGTAACAGTATCTGATGCTGATTTAAAAGCGTATTATGATGCGCACAAAAATGAAAAGAAATGGGAGCAAGAAACAGAAATCAGAACAATTGACTTTGTTACGTTTAAAGTGACGCCTTCTGAAGAAGATAAAGCTCAGGCTTTAGCAGAAATGGAACGTAAAAAACAAGCGTTTGCTAAAACGACGAATGATTCTTTGTTTGTGGCTAATAATGCTGAGACTGCAATTGGTGCTGCTCAACAAAGACAAAATCAAATACAATTAAATGTTGTTGATGTATTGCCGACTGAACCTTATAAACCAGGTAGTGGTAGTTTTTCTGTTACAACTGATGAGCAAATAACAGCAGCTCAAAAAGGAGCGGTTATTGGTCCTGTTGTTGAAGGAAATAAAATTCAATTGATTAAAGTGAGAGACGTTGTTACTAAAAACGAAGTAACAGTTCGTCATATTTTAGTTTCGGCAAAAGAAGGAGATGCTGATTTTGATAAGAAAAAAGCATTTGCTGATAGTTTATTGAGAGTCTTAAAGGCTGATCGTTCAAAATTTGTTGATTTTGTATACGAATACTCAGAAGATCCAGGTTCTAACACACCAGGTAAAGATGGAGAGTATACATTTGATAAAGACATTAACTTTGTTCAAGAGTATAAAGATTTTGGATTTAATAAACCTGTTGGAGCTTTAGAGATTGTTAAAACAACTTTTGGATTCCACATTATGGAGAATCTAAAAAGAGGAGACAATGAGTACAAAATGATCGCGATTGTTGATGCAAATGTAAAGCCAAGTAAAACGACAAGAGATATTGCTTATACTGAAGTTGTGGATGGATTTCATAAGCAAGCAAAAGCAGTTGGTTTTGAAAAAGCAGCTGAAGAGTTCAATAAAGAGGTTAAAACTGCTGAAAACGTAAGAGTAGAGAGTCCTTATATTGGAGAGCTAGGAAAGAATATGGAACTTGTAAAATGGAACTTTAACCACAGTGTTGGGAGTGTTTCTGATCCTGAATTCGTTAATGATGAATTATTGGCAGTAACTTCTCTTAAAAGTGAGGTTGGTGAGGGTGTACCATCTTTTGAGGGAATTAAAGAGCTAATGAGACCTTATGTTCTTAAAGAGAAAAAAGCGGAGTACCTTTTAGGAAAAGTAGGAAGTGCAACATCAGTTGATGATGTAGCGAAAGCAATGAATACATTAGCTCAACCAGCTGACATTGATTTGAGTATGAATAATCTGCCAGGTTTAGCTGGAGGTGTTGAGCCTGAAGTAATCGGAACTATTTTTGCTACAGAAGCTGGAACAACAACAAAGCCATTTAAAGGAAATAATGGAGTTTATGTTGTTGAGGTGACTTCAATAACAGCTGCTGCAATTGCTGAGAATCAAGATTATAGTGTAGAAAAGGGAACCTTATTAGGAGAGATTAGAGCAAATGTTGAGGCAAAATTAATCGAGTCACTAGCTAAAGCTGCTGACTTTAAGGATTGGAGAATGAAACAACAAATAATTAAAAATAATTAAACGTTGTTGATGTCATAAATTTTAAAAAGGAAGATTGGTTGTTCAATCTTCCTTTTTTTTTGAATAACTTTAAGCTGATTAAATTAAGAAGCATGCAGATACAAAATTATATAGGAGGAGCGCTAGTAAGTCCGAGTAGCGATTTGTTTTTAGATAACTATAATCCTGCTCAAGGTAAAGTGTATAGTTATATCCCTGATTCAGAAAAGGAAGATATAGAAAAAGCATATCAGGCAGCAAAAGAAGCTTTTCCATCATGGAGTAAAACAACAAGAGAGGAGCGTTTTAGAGTGATGATGAAAATAGCTGATCTCATCGAACAAAAACATGATGAATTAGCTTTAGCCGAATCTATAGATAATGGTAAGCCCGTTAAGTTGGCGCATCATGTAGATATCCCTAGAGCAGCGAGTAATATTCGTTTTTTTGCAACAGCAATTATGCATTATGCTTCTGAGAGTCATGATATGAATGGTGTAGCAATAAATTATACCTTGCGTAAACCTATAGGGGTTGTAGGGTGCATCTCACCATGGAACTTACCTTTGTATTTGTTTACTTGGAAAATCGCACCAGCATTAGCTGCTGGAAATACAGTTGTTGCTAAACCATCAGAGGTAACTCCAATGACCGCTTATTTGTTTTCTAAAATATGTATTGAAGCTGGATTGCCTGAGGGGGTTTTAAATATTGTTCATGGTTTGGGGACAAAAGTTGGAGCAGCGATAACCGAACATCCAGGAATTAAGGCAATATCATTTACAGGAGGAACAGCAACAGGAAAAGCGATCGCTAAAGTGGCCGCTCCTATGTTTAAAAAGTTGAGTTTGGAGCTAGGAGGGAAAAATCCGAATATCATCTTTGCAGATTGTGATTTTGAGAATGCCTTAAGAACTTCAGTCATGTCTTCATTTGCTAATCAAGGGCAAATTTGTTTATGTGGTTCTCGAATTTTTGTGCAACGACCGATTTACGAAAAGTTTAAAACGGCTTTCGTAGAAAAAGTTAAGAAACTGAAAGTTGGAGATCCTAATGATGCTTCAAGTAATTTAGGAGCTTTGGTTTCTAAAGAACATCTTCAAAAAGTTTTGGGGTATATTGAATTGGCCAAAGAAGAAGGAGGAATAGTTTTAGCAGGAGGAGAACAAATTCATTTAGAAGGGGAGTTAAAAGAGGGGAATTATTTAGCTCCAACCGTTATTGAAGGATTAGCGTTTAATTGTAGAACCAATCAAGAAGAAATATTTGGTCCAGTTGTCACGATTATGCCTTTTGACACCGAAGAAGAAGTATTAACTTATGCCAATAGTACACAATATGGTTTGGCTGCTACCGTTTGGACGCAAGATGTTACTAAAGCCAATCGAGTTGCTGCACAACTAGAGTCTGGAATCGTCTGGGTCAATTGTTGGTTAGTAAGAGATTTAAGAACGCCATTTGGAGGAGTTAAAAATAGTGGAGTAGGTCGAGAAGGTGGGTTTAATGCATTAAACTTTTTTACCGAACCGACTAATGTATGTATCAAACTTTAAAAAACTTATTGCGATAAAAAAGCACAAATTGTTAATAGATAATTTGATAAAGAACCACTTCAATAAGTAATTTTGTAAAAAAGAAAAACTATGTTTAAGAAAACAGCGAAAGAAACAATAGCTATTCAAACAAAGTTGGTAATGCCTAACGATACTAATCCAATGGATACCCTGTTTGGAGGGCGTTTGATGGCATGGATGGATGAAATAGCTAGTATTTCAGCGTTTAGACATTCAGGAAGAATATGTGTAACAGCATCGATAAATAACGTTTCGTTCGAACATCCAATTGTCGCGGGAGATTTTGTTACCTTAGAAGCTAAAGTTTCAAGAGCATTTAACTCTTCAATGGAAATTTTTGTAGATGTTTTTGTAGAAGATGCTATGGGAAAACGAAAGAAATGTAATGAGGCAATTTTTGTTTTTGTAGCTATAGATCAATTTAGAAATCCAATACAAATTCCAGATTTAGTTCCAGAGACAGAGTTAGAGAAAAAACGATTTGATTCAGCCCTAAGACGTAAACAATTAAGTTTGGTGTTAGCAGGAAGAATGAAACCTACTGAAGCAACAGAATTACAATCTATTTTTGAAACCGAATAACCCAATATCACTTATGAATTCAAAACAGTGTATTCAAATTTTTAATCAATCCATTCAAGATTATCACATTCATGATAATGTTGCTACTCCTATCACCAATCCTTTTGAAGAAAATACCATAGAAGCCTTATTGTATTTGAAGAATTGGGTAGATACAGTGCAGTGGCACTATGAAGATATTATTCGAGACCCAGAGATCGATCCAATAGCGGGGATGGAATTAAAAAGAAAAATTGATAAGTCTAATCAACATCGTACCGATTTGGTTGAACAGATTGATGATTTTTACATTGAGCAATTTAAGACAATAGAAGTGAAAGAGTCAGCAACATTAAATACAGAAAGTCCAGCTTGGGTGGTGGATCGTCTTTCTATTTTATGTTTAAAGATCTATCACATGCAAGAGCAAACAGAAAGAGCTGATGTTTCTGATCTACATAGACAACAATGTGAACATAAGTTGGCAGTTTTAAAAGAACAAGAAATCGATTTATCGAATTCTTTTGATCAGCTGTTAGAAGATTTTGCAAAAGGAGATAAAAAAATCAAAGTTTATCGTCAGATGAAGATGTATAACGATAATGACTTAAACCCAGTTTTATATAAAAATAAATAACTCATTATAAGATAATTATTAAGCGACAATCATTAATTTTGTAACATGGCACACACACAAACACCAGCAGTAATTTTATTGAAAGATGGTACCGTTTTTAAAGGCTTAGCTTGTGGTAAAATTGGAACTACAACAGGAGAAATAGCTTTTAACACAGGAATGACAGGGTATCAAGAAATTTTTACGGATCCATCGTATTCAGGGCAGATTGTTGTTATGGCAACAGCGCATATCGGAAACTATGGAGTAGAAGCTTCTGAAATTGAATCTGAAGGATGTAAAATAAAAGGATTGGTAACTAAAAAGTTTTCAACTGTCAATTCTCGTTATCGTGAAACAGATACATTGCAGAATTACTTAGAACACGATGATGTTGTGGGAATTATGGATGTAGATACAAGAGCATTGGTAAGGCATATTCGAGACAATGGAGCTCAAAATGCAATTATCTCATCAGAAACGACAGATATAGAAGAGTTAAAAGCGCAATTAGATCAGATTCCATCAATGAAAGGAATGGAATTGGCTTCTCAGGTTTCTACAAAAGAAACGTATACTGTAGGGGAAGTGTCAGCAAAATATAAAATTGCACTGTTAGATTTTGGAGTAAAGAAAAACATTATTCGTTCATTAGTAGAAAGAGATTGTTTTGTCAAAGTTTTTCCATACAACACTTCTTTCGAAGAACTTAAAAGTTTCTCTCCGGATGGAATTATGCTTTCCAATGGGCCTGGTGATCCAGAACCATTAACAGAAGTGATTGACACGGTAGGTCAATTAGTAGAAGCTGATTACCCAATTTTCGGAATTTGTTTAGGGCATCAAATTTTAGCAATAAGCCAAGGTTTAACTACAGAGAAGATGTACAATGGGCACAGAGGAATCAATCACCCTATCAAAAACTTAATTTCAGGGAAAAGTGAGATAACCTCTCAAAATCATGGGTTTGTGGTAAAAATGGAAGAAGCCATAGCCAATGAGAATATCACGATCACACATCAGCATTTAAATGACGATACATTGGCGGGGATAGCATTAAAAAATAAGAATGCATTCTCAGTACAATATCACCCAGAATCTTCTCCGGGGCCACACGATTCAAGGTATTTATTTGATCAGTTTATAGCAAATATTAATAAAAACTAAACCAAGAAAGCATTATGTCATATATCGCAAGAATACAAGCAAGACAAATTTTAGATTCAAGAGGTAATCCTACATTAGAGGTAGAAGTATATACTGATGCTGGTGTTGTAGGAAGAGCTGCTGTTCCTTCAGGAGCTTCAACAGGGACTCATGAGGCTGTTGAGTTAAGAGACAATGATAAAGGGGTTTACAAAGGAAAAGGAGTATTAAAAGCAATCGATAATGTCAATACCATTTTAAATGATGAGTTAAATGGAGGATATATTTTTGAGCAGAACCTAATTGACCGTGTAATGTTGTCGATAGACGGAACAGCTAACAAAGCTAAAATAGGAGCAAATGCTATTTTAGGGGTGTCTATGGCTGTAGCTAAAGCTGCTGCTCAAACAATTGGTCAGCCATTGTATCGATACATTGGAGGAGTGAGCGCCAACACTTTACCAGTTCCAATGATGAATATTTTAAATGGAGGTTCACATGCGGATAACAAAATAGATATTCAAGAGTTTATGGTGATGCCATTTGGAGCGAATACATTTAGTGAAGGCTTAAGAATGGGGACAGAAATTTTCCACACCTTAAAAGATGTATTAAAAAGTAAAGGGATGAGTACCAACGTTGGAGATGAAGGAGGGTTTGCTCCTAACTTAGGTTCCAATGAAGAAGCCATTGAGGTTGTTTTGCAAGCGATAGAGCAAGCAGGGTATAGACCTGGGGAAGATGTTTATATTGCATTAGATGCAGCAGCTTCAGAGTTCTATAATAATGAAGATAAAAAATATCATTTTGAGTCAACAGGAGATGTTTTGACTTCTGATGATATGGTTAATTTCTGGGCAGATTGGAAATCAAAATATCCAATTGTTTCAATCGAGGATGGGTTAGCAGAAGACGATTGGGCAGGTTGGAAGCAAATGACAGACCGTTTAGGCGATAAATTACAGATTGTGGGGGATGACCTATTCGTAACGAATGTAAATCGATTACAAGAGGGGATAAACACCAATACAGCCAATTCTATTCTAGTTAAAGTCAATCAGATTGGAACATTAACGGAAACAATAGATGCAGTTAATCTAGCAACGAGAAACGGATACACCTCAGTAATGAGTCACCGTTCGGGAGAAACAGAAGACACAACAATAGCAGATTTAGCGGTAGCCTTAAATACAGGGCAAATAAAAACAGGTTCAGCATCGCGTTCTGATCGTGTTGCTAAATACAATCAATTATTGAGAATAGAGCAAGAATTAAACAAAATGGCTTACTATCCAGGTAAGAATTTTAAGTTTTTGTAAACACCATTAAAGCGGCCTCGTAGCTCAACTGAATAGAGCACTGGATTTCGGCTCCAGCGGTTGCAGGTTTGAACCCTGCCGAGGTCACTAATTCTTCTGAAAGCCTTGTTATCAAAGAGATGACAAGGCTTTTTTTTGTAAAATGATTAAAAAACAAAATGTTGCTTATGTTTCATAAACCCCAGTAATAGCTGAGAGTGTAGATGGTTCGGTTGGTTTGAATCCTCTTGAGTTTTATTTTGTTAATCTTTTCTTAAATCGAATCAAAAGGGCTTTTGATGTTCATTAAACTTTCGTTTGCAATATGAGTATAGATTAAAGTCGTCTTAATACTATTATGCCCTAAAAGCTTTTGAATATGAGATATTCCAACTCCATCTTCCAGTAGATGAGTAGCAAAACTATGCCTTAAAGTGTGTGGGGTAGCGTTCTTTTTAATACCTGATCTTAGAAGTGCTTTTTTGAAAAACTTAGCAGAGCTACTAGCTGTATATTTTCCTCCTTTTTGTCCTTCAAATAAATATTCTTTGGGCTTATATTTCTGAAAATATTCTCTCAACAACTCCAATACTTTCGGAGATAAAATGGAATATCTGTCCTTTTTACCTTTTGCTTGTCTCACATACACAGTCATTCTATGAGAATCTATATCTTTAATTCTTAATTCCAGTAATTCTCCTATTCTTAGCCCGCTTCCATAAAGTAGGGCTAAAATCGCTTTATGTTTGATATTATAAGCCGAATCAATAATTAACTTTACTTCTTTCTTACTTAATACAACAGGTATTTTGTTTTCTCTTTGAGAAACTTTAAGATAATGGAATGGAATTTCACGATTGTAAATCTCTTTATAAAATAATTTTAAGCTACCTACTACTTGTCTTTGAGTAGAGGCTGATATTTTCTTGGTGTACACCAAATGAAAGATATAATCAAATAAATCTTTATCCTTTAGGTGTTGAAAAGACTTGTAATTAAAAAAACACATATACCATTTTTAGATGCATAAGGTAACTGCTTATAGTTTGCTTACTGTATCTTTTTATTTCAAGTATTCTTTTAAAATTTTCAAGCTGATTGTTTTTCATAAAAGTAAAATTAACCACCCAAGAAGGCTCCTAAGTTGTAGTTCTGTAAACTTACGAAAAACAAAGAAAAAGTATTGAATAACCTCTTTAAGGTTTGTTATCTTGGAGTTATTTAGTAACTTCCACATATAAACAAGTTAGCCACAAGTAAATGACACGATGGAATGGATTAAAATTATAGCACCTTTGTTTGGAGTCCTCCTTGGTTGGGGATTATCTGAAAAAGCTAAACTTTGGGCAGATATTAGAACCGATAAAAGAAAGGTTAAAAGACTTCTTTTTTACATTCTTGAACTCAGATTTCATTTTACTCGCGAATTAAATGTCCAAAAAGAAATCGACTCTTTTATTGATTCAGCAACTTCACGACTTAAATCAGAGTTTGGCGATGAAGTAGAATTGGGAATAGATATGTATAAACCATTCATAATGGAAATAGTAAAATCCAATTTTAGCGAAGACAAACAACTTGACTTTCTAGAAGAAAATATTGATTCCGTTATTGTTGATTTATCAGAAGTGTTTCCAGTTTTCGCATATGAGTTAAGTGGTCAGTACAGGATAAAAGAAAGACTAAATAAATCCGATAATTACCTTGCTGAATTAGAGGGGCTAACAGGAGGTATGCCATTTGACCTAAAAAATTGGTTGCAACCCAAATTAACAAAGGGTTTATTGAAAGACCTAGATGAAAATTTAAATAAGATTGCTTTAAAGATTGATAAAAAGACAGCTAAAGACGTGAAGGAAAAAATTGTAAAAATGGACAGTCGTGACAATTCTGATGTACAAGAGTTCTTGGAAGACTATATCGCAAAAGTAAAAGACAGTCTTAAATAAAAAATGGTATTGAAAGAAATCAACGATATAGACAAAGAGTTAACAAATCAATTTGAATTATTAGCGAACTTGACAAGAAACTTGAGTCTCAATGAGATTACCCAATTTAAACTAAAGAACGCAGGAAATGTAATTCCTTGGAACGACATTGTCTTTTCGGGAATTTACTTAATCGAGATAAAAAACAATAAGCAGTTTGACACTTATGAAGAGTGGATTGAAAACTTTAAAAGACAATGGGAAGATGAAAGATATTTAAGGAAATTCACCCCAAACTTGAAGAAGATGAGGATTAAAGCTCATTCAGAGCTAAAAGAATGGATGCCAATTTACATTGGTAAATCAAAAAACATTGGGAGTCGAATTCATGGACACATTTATAAGGAATTGCACAAAACAACATTCGCTCTGAAACTTATGGCACGAGAGAATTTACATGACCATATCTTCAGATTGAAGGTTTGCAAAGTGACAGTAAAAAATTATGATGCAATAGTTCCACGAATAGAATGGCAACTAAGAAATAGAATTAATCCTTTGATTGGAAAACAATAAAAAAACCAGTGGCTAACACGGTATATAGCAAATAGGGCGTTCGGTGATTTACGAAAGTTCTGTGGTTATTTGAAACACCGCCAAATCGTTGATTTGGCTTTTAAGAATGAATAAATTAAAAACAAAATACAACGCTTTGGCTCAGTGGAAACTTGAAAGTTTATCGCTTTCTACTGCCCTACTTGCCATATACTAAACGTTAGCTGCAAGCTGAAAAAAAATGACCATAGAAGAATTAAAAGTTCAAGCGAAAAAGAATAAACAAGAAGGTAATATTGAAACTGCCTTAGACTTATATTCTCAACTATGGGAAAAAGAAAAAAATGAGTGGAACGGATATTTTCTTGCTCAATGTTTAAGAAAAGCTGAAAATTTCGAAGAAGCAAGAAAGCTACATACTGAGCTTGAAAAGATTTACCCTACTTTTAAGCCTTTACAAAACGACAAACTTTGGCTTGACTACAGTGAAAAAATAAAGGATTGGAATAACCAGAATCTTGTTTCTGATGCAGAAGACATTCTTAAAAGAGCAGATAAATATGATAAATACACTTCAAGTGTTTTTACAAAAACTGTTCTTAATGTCATAAAACACTTATGTCATGAAAGTAACTACAGTTTTGCTTTTGATTGGTTATTAAAGCTTGACCAATCGGTAATCAGTAATTCTGTTTTTAATTTTCATGGACAGACATATCCTGCCGACAGAAAGGTTTTTTTTATTCGATATGCTGATATTCTTATCCATTTAGATAAGCATATAGATTATATTGAAATGTGTTTGAAGAACCTAAAAATGAAGCAGAAAAAACAAGTAGAGTTTAAAAAATTCATTATTGAAGACATAACATTTGAAGATTACATTTCAAGGGTCAAGTTAGCAAAACACATAAAAAATTTTCAAGAAGAATATCAATTAAGGTTAAAAACTAATCCGAAGCAAAACTATAATGAAAAGAAAATAACTTTAATAAGTGACCTAAGTCATTATCTATTTTGTCCCATCTCTTTTGCGATTAACGAAACTTACTCTGTTGAAGCAAATACAAGTTGGGAGAAGGATGAATGGCTTGGAGAGAAAAAACTTTTTATTGATAGACATAAAATATTCAGTAAGTCAAAAAGCTATGAAGACACTTTTAAGGATTGCGAAATAGAAATTAATCAACAATTAAAAGATGACTTCTATTACTTATTTAATTCTGTATTAAGAGTAAACAATGCAACCAACCCGAAACCAACTATTTATTCTAATGAGACAGGTGATTTGAAAGGAGCACCTGACTATGTAATGCAAGATACTGCTAAAACAAAGTTTGCAATAACCGAAAAATTTTCAAGCATTTACTCGGCTGATTCTAAGTCTCCATTTGAAAGTGATTTAGTTAAGCACTATGCTTTTATAGATGAGCTTGATAAAGCCAATTTGGATTTTGGGTATTTGATTACTTGGTATTGGCAACTTACGGACGTTGAAACCAATAGCGAAAATACTAAAAAGAAAATAGTTGTAACATCTTACAGGCTTACTAAGATTGAAAAAAGCCAAATTAATTCCGACAAACTATCAATGACATTAAACCAAGTAAATAGTTTCAAAAAGAACAAAGCAATGGATATTGACGGTGAAAGAATTTCTTTTCCAAATAAGTGTCTTAATTGTAGTGTGGTGGCATATTGCAACCATAAAACAGGCAATTTTAATAGAATTAAACTTCCCTATAATTTGAGTTTAAACAAAATTGAAAAAGAGCCCAAAATTGAACTTCATACAAGAGAAAATATAGATGAAGACACAGATGGTTTACCATTTTAAAATAGCCAGTAGCTAACAAGGTCTATAGCTAATAGGGTATTTAGAGATAAATTGAAAGTCCTGTTCTTTGAGCAGGCAACGCCAAAACAAAGTTTTGACGTTTATTGAAATAGAAATTAAAAGTAAAAACGTTTGTTTTTGACTAAGTGGTAAACCGAAAGTGAAGTACTCCGAACTTGCCCTATTGTCCATACACAGAACGTTACCTGCAAGCAAAAAAAATGAAATTGAATGAAAAAAAGTGAATTATTAATTAAAAGGCTGGCAGAAGAAACTATTTATTCTGCAAAAGGTCATTTTAAATCTTCTGACGTAAGAGGAAATTTAATAAACTTTACAATTTGGACGTGTGCTGTCCTCAGTGTTTTAGGTTTGGTTATAGAGGGGAATTTAATTAATAAATGGTTTTCAGCAATTGGGCTGATTGGAAGTATTGGTTTATTGATTTGGAATGAAGGGGAAAGTAAAGACTATAGAACAAAGCATAAAGAAATAGCAGAATTATATTTATCTATCCACAAAGAACTTAGAGATTTGTATTTTATGGATAAAGGAAATAAAGAAAAGTTAAAAGAAATTAGTGATAGAATAAAACTTTTAGACCAAAGTAAAAAACCTAACATTTCTATTTTAGCAAGAAAACTGAGTCAATTGGCTATAGAAAAAAATAAAGAAACTGATAACTGGTATAAATATGAATAATAAATTACAAAGGTTTGCTCAAAATGAATTAGTATTAGCAAGAAGTGCGGTGGAAAGACAAAGGATTAACTCTTCTTTATCTCAATTGGAGAAAGTAATTACTAACAAACTTCAAATCCAAAACTTAATTAGATTTGGGTCTTATACACGTAATACAATTTTACCAAGGAAATTTGACAATAAATCAGATGTTGATTTAATGGTAATATTCAACTCAAGATATACACCTGAAACATATAGAGGTCAAATTGCAAAAGCAATAAATACTGCTTACCCTAATTCATTATCTAAAAAAGATTTTCCTGCTGTGAAACTTGAATTAAATCACATAATGTTTGATATTGTCCCTGCTATTATAGAAAATAATTATTGGAGCGGTACAATATATTTAATCCCAGACAAAGGAAATAATTGGATAAAAACTGAACCGAACGATATTAATGATGATTTATCTCAAAAGAATCAATCTTATGGAGGAAACGTAATCCGCCAAGTAATTAGATTATGTAAACATTGGAATGCTAATGCAGGTTATCCTCTATCTTCATATTTAATGGAGAAAAAAATAATTAGTCTTTGGTACTGGGGAAATGAAAATACTTATGAAAGGTTTTTAAAAACATTAGACAGTATTGCAGGTCATTTACCTAAAGTAAGAAAATGCATAGATAATATCAGAAAATATGAAGGAGTTTTTTATGAACAAAATAAAATAGAACAATTGTATTGGTTACAAAAGCTTTTACCTGGTTTAAAGTAGCTAGCAGGTAACAAAGTATAAAAAATAATAAGAGTTAAATACCAAACCCAAAGTTGGTGCATATTAACAAAGTTCGCCAAATTTCCAATTTACGGTTAAACGAAAAGTAAGTACGTTTTGATTCCTTACTATTCTTATACTAAACGTAAAAAAATACACCTTCAATTTCTCGCAAATCTTCCTGTAAGCAGTTTGAACTTTGTCCTATTGAGGGATAATAATACAAAAAGTCTAATCCATTGACAATGGATAGTTTTTTATTCGGAATTCGGAACTCCAAGGTTCATAAGCGATAGCGAATAACCCTGCCGAGGTCACAAGTAAAGCCAATCCGTTTAGGCTTCTATTAAAAAGGCAGATTTCTAATAGAATTGTCAAATTCTATTACATCATTCAAGATATATGCTTTTTTTCTTAATTGATGCAGAGAGATAAATTTTCGATTAATTCGATACCTTTTTGTAATCCCATTATTAAGAACTAGATCTAACTTTCTTAACGGTTTAAAGTATTTGTTTACGCAATGAGGAAGTTGATAAAACTCACCTTTTCCATCTGCAACTATGAAAGGAAGCACTTGGAATCTATATTTAATTAATAGTCTATCCATTTCAATTGTGTAACATAAAGTTACTATATTTATTGAGTAATTAATACAACTGTGTCATATTAATGTGTTTTATGCGGTTGTTGTAAGTAATCAAAATGACGTTGGTGGAAAAATTATCGTTGCTCAAATTTTCCTAATGGGTGCTAAATCTGAGACTAATAGTTCAACCCAAAACGTGAATAGAATTCAGTTTGATGTTCTTATTCACATTAATCAAAAATAAATAACTGCTGCATTATGAATATCAAACTTTGGGACAAAGACAGTAAATGCATTTTGGGTAGACTGGAAGGAACAAACATTAAACTTCGGGATGAGGATAACAAATATATTTGGGGACGTCTAAATGGTCAAAAAATTGAATTATGGGATGAGAACAACAAATATATTTGGGGAAAACTTGTCGATAATAAAATCGAATTATGGGATGAGCAAAGTAATTACATCTGGGGACGAATTGAATAAAACTACTTACAACAAGCTGTAAACAAAATGGCGAACAATTACTCTACTTAAAAGCGCCACTTTGCCTAAAGCCAAAACGTTGTAAGTCATTTAGAAGAAAACCGCAAGAATCGGGTTTTATAGCAAAAAAACAATTTAGAATTTTGTCAAAAAATAAAACGATACATAAAATGAATTTTGATTTTGACGAAAAACAACGCAAAGAAATACTAAATACTGTTTCACAAAAAATAGAGCATTTTTACACTAATACTAAAGATTACAGTACTACACCAGAACTTAACTTACAAGAAATTAGAAATATTATAGAATCTGAAAATTTAGTTTCTGGAACCGAACCAAACAAAGCTATAGAACATATAATAAACGGACTTGAAAATTATTCTGTTCACACACCACATCCAAAATATTTTGGTTTATTTAATCCTCGAGCAAATTTTGCGGGAATTATTGCAGATTTTATAACCGCTTCTTATAATCCTCAATTAGCAGCTTGGAGTCACGCTCCTTTTGCCGTTGAAGTAGAAGCTCACGTAATTAATCAGTTTATTGAAAAATTTGGCTTAAATCCAAAAAAATCAGACGGAGTTTTTACAACTGGCGGAGCTGAAGCAAATTTAACTGCTGTATTATCTGCATTAAATAATAAATATCCTGATTTCGCTAAAAACGGAATGTTTGGTTTAGATAAAAAACCTGTTATTTTTTGTTCTCAAGAAGCACATCATTCTGTGCAAAAAGCAGCGAAAATTGTAGGCTTAGGATATGAATTTGTAAAAACAATTCCAACGACTAAAGATTTAAAAATAGACACTGATTTATTAGAAAAAGAAATCAAAAACCTAAATAATTCAACACATAGCCCATTAATGGTTATTGGTACAGCAGGAACAACAGGAACAGGAACAATAGACGACTTAGAAGAAATTTCAAAAATATGCAAAACACATAATATTTGGTTTCACGTTGATGCCGCTTATGGTGGAGGAGCAGTTTTAAGTTCAAATCTAAAACACATACTGAAAGGTATTTCTGCTTCCGATTCTATAACTTTTGACGCACATAAATGGATGTCTGTTCCTATGGGAACAAGCGTATTCTTGACTTCTCATCAAGAAATTCTAAACAAAACATTTAGAATTACCACAGAATATATGCCTAAAGAGGCAAATGAATTAGAAATTGTTGAACCATTCTCACATTCCATTCAATGGTCAAGACGATTTATAGGTTTAAAAGTCTATTTATCTTTATTATTTTACGGTTGGAATGGTTATGAAAAAGTAATCAATTATCAAGCTAAAATGGGAGAATATTTAAGAACTAAACTAACAGAAAATAATTGGATTATTAAGAACAGTACCGAATTACCAGTAGTCTGTTTTACACACCAAAAATTTGAATCGGATGCAAATTTCACAAAAACCATTTTAGACAACATTTTGGCTAAAGGAAATTCTTGGATATCGGTTTACCCAATAAAAAACGTTCCAACATTTAGAGCTTGTATTACAAATTACAATACAACCGAAACAGAAATAGACGAATTAATTGAAGAATTAAATAAGGAAAGAAAAGCATATCAAGATTAATTATGTCAAATAATACAAACACATATCATTATGCTAAAATAGCAGAAGCTATTGAATATTTAGATGAGCATTTTAAAGAGCAATCTACTCTAGATGATATTGCTGAACATTTAAATATGAGTTCTTTTCATTTTCAAAGATTGTTTAAAGATTGGGTTGGTGTACACCAAAAGATAGATATAATCAAATAAATCTTTATCCTTTAGGTGTTGAAAAGGCTTGTAATTAAAAAACACGTATACCATTTTTAGATGCATAAGGTAACTGCTTATAGTTTGCTTACTGTATCTTTTTATTTCAAGTCTTCTTTTAAAATTTCCAAGCTGATTGTTTTTCATAAAAGTAAAGATTAACCACCCAAGAAGGCTCCTAAGTTGTAATTCTATAAACTTAAGAAAAACAAAGAAAAAGTATTGAATAACCTCTTTGAGGGTTGTTATCTTGGAGTTATTTTGTAACTTCCACATATAAACAAGTTACCACACATTAAAAAACATCGCAGTATAAAATTGTAACAAACAATATTTAAAATAAAACAAGATGGCAAAGACAACAGACCAAATTAAACAAATTGTAAATTTAGGTGGAGGAGTAAGCATTGATGCAGATAGTAAGACAACTGACCAATTGAAGCAAATTGCGGCTTTAGCCGTAAAATCAGGAGCAACAATAATTCTCAAGAATTCAGACAGTAAGACAACTAGTCAATTAAAGCAAATTGCAGAACTAGCTCCAGGGAAAGTTATTTTTGAATTATAACTCAATGACAAATTCAGAAGCATATATCGCAGAATTGAATTCGAACTTCTTTTTTAAGGAATTTACTTTTAGCTCAAATAAGTTTAAGATAGATGAGAAAGGGCAAGAACTTGAATTAGCTGATAATGTCGTCTGGCTTGATGATTTATTGTTAATTACTCAAATAAAGGAAAGAAATAAGTCGAGTGATTCAAATGCTGAAAATTGGTTCAAAAGTAAAGTTCTTAGAAAGGCAGTAAAACAGATTAAGGATACTATTTCTTATTTTGAGTTGTATAAGGATATTTCTATTCCTAATGAAAAAGGTCATGTTTTAAATGTAAGTGAGGCTAGAATAATTGAACCAATTAAACAGGTAATTTATGCTCCAAATAACTCTTTTCCTGAATCACTTAGATTTCAAAAGTTTTATAAAAGTAAGGAAGTTGGGCTTATACACCTTTTTCATATTGAGGACTATCTATGGATATGTAAGTATTTGATAACCCCTTTCGAAATAAAAGAGTATTTGAATTTTAGAAAAGTCCTGTTTATAAAGCATGAAAAAAAACTAAATAATCTTCCTGAACAATATGTGCTTGGTCATTATTTAGAAACATTAGACGTTTCAGTTTTAAACATGAATTTCATTGAAAACCTGAAGAATTTAGTGCATGACGAAAGTGAATTTGATATTTCATTTATAATTGAAAACTTCAAAGATAAAATACGGATTGATTCTGCAAGTCTTGATTATTACGCCATAATTAAAGAATTAGCAAAACTAAATAGAGCAGATTTGCGTGAATTTAAGAAACGATATTTGCTAGCAATTGAAAAGTCAAAAGCACAAGATTTTACTTTACCATATCGTATTACAAGTTTAAATAGTAAATGTGGATTTGTATTTGTTCCATTAGAATATGACCGTAAAGAAAAATGGAGAAATGCCATTATCAACTTTACAGAAGCTCATAAATATGACCAGAAATTGGATAAATGTGTTGGCATGATTGTTTACCAACATCCGAGAGAGAAATACTTTGATGTAAATTGGTGTTACACTGAGTCTAAATGGGAATATAACGAAGAATTCGAAAAGTTATTGACAGAAAATTATCCTTTCCGAAAAGTAAAAATGGAAAAGACATATAGGTATTATGTAGATGAAAAATAAATAACGTGTGGTAACAATGTATAAATTTCATAGCCGAGATAGTAGTAAATTCAAGGGCTGTAGCTCGCTTCAACTTTCGTGTAACTTGACAGGGAAGTACAACGCAATCGGCTACTCAATTTATACGAACCGTTATATGCAAGGTAAAACCAACGAATGGCAATCCTTTATCCAAAATATGAAACGATAAAAAAAATGAAAGTTCCACCTACTGAAGGGGAACTTAAAATGATTGACTTTCTTCTTGAAAATCTTAATGATGAATATGAAATCTACTTTCAACCATTTTTAAATGGGGACTGTCCCGATATTATATTAATGCGAAAAGGTGGTGGAGTTTTAATCATTGAAGTAAAAGATTGGGAACTTGAAAGCTATCACCTTGATTTCCGCAAAAGATGGTTTGTAAACTACAATAATGCTTTAATAAAATCACCAATTTCTCAAGTTCTTAAATACAAGGAAAATATGTACGACCTGCATATTCAAAACCTTGTAGAACTTAAATTGAGAGATTATAGATATTGGTATATTGTTAATTGTGCAATATTCTTCTACAAAGAAAACCATAAGGATATTCGAGATTTTTTACTTACCCCATTTGAATTACAGAAAGAGTTTTTAGATGAAAAAAACGCTAAAAAAGAAGCTTATGACCAATTGGAAAAGTCCGAAGAGAAGTATCTAACGTTTCTAAGTAAGAACATTGAATTAATAGGTAAAGACAACCTTAATTCAAAAGATTTAAATGAGCTTTTATATAGAAAATGGGTCAGCAGAAAGTCTTTCAAATTCACTGATGACCTTTATGACAGTTTTAAAAGATATTTAAAACCTTCATTTCACTCACTTGATGATGGAAGGAATTTTAAGTACACGAAAAAACAAATAGAACTTTCAACAAGTAAACAAGGAGAGCAAAAAATAAAAGGAATTGTCGGTGCAGGAAAAACTTTAGTTCTTGCAAAAAGAGCGGTAAATGCACACAAACGGACAAACGAAAAAGTTTTAGTTCTAACGTATAATATTTCTCTCAAAAACTACATCCACGACAAAATCAGTAGCGTAAGGGAAGAATTTTATTGGGAAAATTTTCATATTCTTAATTATCACGACTTTTTCAATTCAATGATGAATAATCTTGGAATTGAGTTTGATATTCCTGAAGATTTCGACAATTGGGAGAATTGGCAAAAAGAACAATTCTTTAATGATAAGTATTATGGAAACATTGACCTGTTTAAAGATTTTCAAAACCAAATTGAAAAATACTCTACAATATTAATTGATGAAGTTCAAGATTACAGAACTGTTTGGTTAAGATTAATCAAAAAGTATTTTTTAGCAGATAATGGAGAATTTGTTGTATTTGGAGATAGTAAACAAGACATCTACAACCGAGTTTCATTAGTAGAAAACAAAAAGGTGCTTGTTATTCCTGACAGTCCAGGAAGATGGGCAGAACTAAATCAATCGTTTAGATTAACACCAATCATTACCGCATTTGCTTCTGACTTTCAGAAGAAGTTTTTAGCTGATAAGCATATCCCTGATGAATTTGAAAATGTAGATTTTCAATCTGCCCTTTTTGATAAGGTTCATTACACCTATTTCGGAACTCTTGATTTTAAGGCTTTAGCTGATTTCATAAGTTCATACTCAACAAAATTAGGAAGTCACCCAAATGATGTTTGTGTACTTTCATTATCAATAGAAACCATACGAGAAATTGATTTCCATTTTAGAAAAGCAACGAATGAGAA